>NZ_JBEYLC010000027.1:0-78911 GCF_040635885.1 Nocardiopsis sp. NPDC006832
CGGACCGCAGGAGGGCGACCAGGAAACCGGCTTCGACCACCACCAGCGCGACGGTCGCCCGGACCGGATCACTGAGTGACGCGACGGTGTACAGGGCCACCAAGAGCGCGAGGTCGGCGAGGATCAACCCGACCGGCGAGACCATCTGTACCGCGGCGACGACGGCGATGACCGTGAACACCGTCATGGGCAAGGCCCGCCGCAGCACCAGGGGCAGCAACAGCGCGACCGCGAAGACCGTGCGAACGAGCGAGGCATCCGAGGGTCCCGTGCCGAGGGCACCGAGGTACGCGCCCACGGTCAGCAACAGGAAGGGAGCGACGCTGATCGTGTCGACCAGCAGCACGTGCTCTCCCAGCCATTTCCTCACTCTGTCGAACACCCTCGACATTGTAGGTCCCGGTGCTTCGGCCGCCCCGGGGAAAAGGGCTTTCCCGGGGCGGTACCGCGTGAGAGGTTGGGCGCATGCCTGATCCTCGACGTGACCTGCTGCGCGACCAGTACGACATGACCTGGGCGCTGTTCGAGTACCACCTGGAACGCCTGGATCCGCAGGACCACCTCTGGGAGCCCGCTCCGCTCCGCTGGACCGTGCACCGACAAGCCGACGGCCGGTGGCACCCGGACTGGGCCGAGACCGAACCCGACCCGATCCCGGTACCGACCATCGCCTGGATCACCTGGCACATCGGCTGGTGGTGGTCGGTCACCCTCGACCACGTCCTGGAACGCCCGGTACGGGAACGCACCGAGGTGACCTGGCCGGGCGAGGAGCGTGCCGTGCCCTGGCTGCGCGAGTTGGGGGCGGAGTGGCGCGAGGCCCTCGAAGGGATCGACCTGGACGCTCCCACGGCCTTCCCCTGGC
Organism: Nocardiopsis sp. NPDC006832; assembly: GCF_040635885.1. Classification (NCBI taxonomy): domain Bacteria; kingdom Bacillati; phylum Actinomycetota; class Actinomycetes; order Streptosporangiales; family Nocardiopsidaceae; genus Nocardiopsis; species Nocardiopsis sp. NPDC006832. The sequence goes on from NZ_JBEYLC010000027.1 coordinate 866, forward strand.
CGGAGGGACGGACCCGGGCGGACACGGCCTGGTGGGTCAACGCCGAACTCATGAAGAACGCCGCCGAGATCGGGCAGCTGCGGATGCTGCGGGCCGCCCGGGGGTGACTCGTCGGACCCTCGATCCACCTCGGCCCGGGATGGTCGAACACGGCCACGTCGGCCGGGCGACCTCCGGTTTCGCACCCCGCCGCCCCAGGTGAACAAGGGCACAGCGGCGGTACGGAAGAAAACGCGGTGAACTATCGTCACTCAAGTGGGGACCTACCGGCGGGTATGAGGGGCCCTACGGCCCGTCCGTACCCGCCGAGGACGAACACCTGGAGAGTGCACAGTGCGACACCACACCCGGGCCGGGGGCGCCCGGCCGACCGCCGTGGAGCCACGGTGACCGCCGGGATCGAGGTGCGCGGCCTCACCAAGAGTCACCCGGGCGCACGCCCGGATCGCCCCGCGCTCCAGAACATCGACCTGGAGATCCCCCACCGCCAGTTCGTCAGCCTCATCGGCCCCAGCGGCTGCGGCAAGTCCACCCTGTTGCGCATCCTCGCCGGGTTGGATCACCCCGACACCGGACAGGTCTCCCTGCTCGGCCGGAGCCCGAAGCAGGCGAGCCGACGCAAGGCCATCGGCCTGGTCTCCCAGACCCCGGCCCTGCTGCCCTGGCTCACCGTCCGTCAGAACATCGCCCTGCCGGGGAAGGTCAACCGCCGCGCCGGTTCGGAGATCGACTCCCCCGACGAACTGCTGCGCGCCGTCGGGCTGGAGGAGGCCGCCGGCCAGTACCCGCACGAACTCTCCGGCGGCATGCTCCAACGCGTCGCCGTGGCCCGGGCCCTGGGCCTGCGCCCTGACGTGCTGCTGATGGACGAACCCTTCTCCGCCCTCGACGAGTTCACCCGCGAGGCCCTGCAGTACCAACTCCTGGGCCTGTGGCAGCAGCGGGCCACCACGGTCGTGTTCGTGACGCACTCCGTCCGCGAGGCGGTCGTGCTCTCCGACCGGATCGTCGTGATGTCGGCCCGCCCCGGTCGTATCCACGAGGTCCTCGACGTCGACCTGCCCCGCCCCCGTGACCGGAAGGTCGTGAAGGGGCCGCACATGCACGATCTGGAGGACCGGGTCCGCGCCTCGTTGCAGAGCGCGTGGAAGGCCGGCGCCGCCCCCGACGACCTCGTTCCGCTGTGAGAGAGGAGGCGGGCATCGCCACCCGCGTCACCGACGAGGCCGACGGCACCGGGGACCTCGGTTCGACACCTCCGACCCCGGTTCCGAACGCCACGGTCCCACCCGTCCCGGAGGGCACGCCCGCCGCGCCCGCGCGCGGCGCCCGTCGACGTTCGGTCCTGCACCCCGCCACGTGGCTGCCCGCCACCGTGGTCCTGGTCGTGCTCGGCCTGGCCTGGTCCGCGGTGGCCGAGGCGCACCCCTACATCCTGCCGGGGCTGGGCGAGGTCGGATCCGCCCTGGTCGGCGACCCTCCGCTGTTCCTGGAGAATGCCTGGGCGACGCTGAGCATCGCCCTGGTGGGCGTGGGCGTGGGCGCGGGCAGCGCGTTCGTGCTGGCCCTGCTGATGTCGGAGATCCCGATGGTGCGCCGGGCCGTGATGCCGTTCGCGGTGGTCCTGAACGTGACCCCGGTCGTGGCGATCACGCCGGCGCTGGTGGTCGCGTTCGGGTTCGGAATGGCGCCGAAGGTCATCGTCACCGCGATCATCACGTTCTTCCCCGTGCTGATCAACGTGGCCACCGGCCTGCGTTCGGTGCCCCTCCCGGTCCTGCACGTCTTTCGCACCCTGAACGCCTCCCGCTGGGAGGTGCTGTTGCGACTGCGCGTCCCGAGCAGCCTGCCCTACACGCTGGCCGCGCTGCGCGTGGTGGTTCCGTTGTCCCTGGTGGGAGCGGTGGTCGCCGAGTTCGTGGCCGCCGGTTCCTCGGGCGGCCTCGGCACCATGATCCGCAACTCCGCCTCCACCGCGCGCCTGGACCACGTCTACGCCGGGGTCGCCTGCCTGGCGGCCATGGGCGTGCTCCTGCTCACCCTGGTCACCCTGGTGGAGAAGCGCCTGCTGTTCTGGCACGACTCCCGACGCCCCACCCGTGGATGAAACGAAAGAGAACCAGCCGATGCCCGTCCCCGCTCAGCAGCGGTTCCGCCTCCTCGGACCCGCCGCGGTCCTGACCGCCGCCGCCCTCCTCGCCACGGCCTGCGGCGAGGACGCCGACACCCCCGAGGTGGCCGTCGCCATCGACCAGGAGCGGTGCGACGTCAACCGGGAGTCCGGGCCGATCACCTTCGTCACCGGCTACCACTACCAGGCCTCCGTCACCCAGCTGGAGGTCATCGCCGCCGATGCCCTCGGGTACTTCGACGCCCTGTGCCTGGACGTGGAGATCCAGCCCGGCAACGGCGACCTGATGGGCAACGCCCAACTGGTGTCCGCCGGGACCGCTCGGTTCACCGCGATGAGCAACGAGGCCGAGGTCCTGCAGGCGGACACGCGCGACCACGAGGTCATCGGCGTCGCCACCTACGGGCACGTGCCGATCTCCACGCTGCTCACGGGGACCGGCGTCGACGACCTCACCGAACTGGAGGGGCGGACCCTGGGCCACCAGAGCATGCTGCCCGCACCCGTGGAGGCCATGCTGGTCGAGGCCGGCGTGGATCTCGAAACCATCGAACAGGTCGAGGCCGGATACGACCCCTCCGTGCTCCCGCGCGACCAGGTCCAGGCCCTCACGGGTTTCCGTTCCAACGAACCGCATCGACTCGACGCCCTGGGTAAGGAGTACACCCAGTGGATGCCCGAGGACTTCGGGGTGGTCGGCTCCTTCGGGGTGATGGTGACCGACCCCGTCTGGGCGGAGGAGAACCCCACCGCCACCGAGGACTTCCTCCGGGCCGTCGGCCACGCGTTCGACCACTGTCAGGACGCCGCCGGGGCATGCGTGGGGTACGCGGCCGAACTGGACCGGGCGGGCTACGACACCGAGCACAACCTCAAGGTGTGGGACACCGAGCGCGAACTCGTGGCCTCCTCCACCCCCGATGGTGAGCCTCGGGGCTTCGTGGACCTCGAACTGACCGAACGGGAGGCGCAGACCCTGCTGGCCAACGGCGAACTCGACGAGGTCCCCGATCTGGGACCCCTCTTCGACACCCGTTACCTGGAGGCGGTCCACGAGGGATCCGAGTTGGTCTGGCCCGGGGCGAACTGAGGGTCCGGGCGGCGACGACCCTTACCGGCATACCCCGGGCACCGGCGATTCACATGAGCACAAGGGCGACACGGCAAGCTTTCCGTGCACTACCGTCCCACTCATGACAGAACCGACGCAGACCCCCTCCGGCCACCCCACACCGCCCGTCCTGAACATGATCGAGGCGCTCTCCGCCAAGTGTGGAACGCCCCTGGCCCCACGCCGCTTCACCTTGCCCGACGGCGTCCGGGTCGGCGTCGACGGGGCCGACCGCGACCCGCCCAGGGTGCTGGTCCAGGCCACCCGCGCCGGCGGGCGCGTCAAGTCCGCGCATCGCAACAAGGTCATCGCGGACGCCTTCAAACTCATCTGGTTACGGGACGCCCACTTCCCTGACGCGACGTTGATCCTCGCGCTGAGCCCGGATCTCTCCCACCTCCTCAGCCAGGGAAGCTGGTTGTCCGCGGCCCTCGAACAGAGAAGGATCCATACGGTTCTGGTCGGCGATGATGAAGGAAACCTTCCGCGCGATATCAGTCCGTGACCACCCGTTCACCGAACGGCAATGAAGCACTCCTACCTTTGACGGGTCAACGACCCCGCGGGCCGCTGACGTCCCATGCGCTTCCGCCCGCACTCCCCTTGACGTCCTTGGGACCCCCTACCCGAGCACGCCCCGGAGGGTGCATGGAAACGCATGCCCAGATGAAGAACGCTCCGCCCACCCGGGTGGACGCACTGTGACCAGCGATGACATCGAGATACGCCACCTCACCAAGCGTTACCGGGGTGGAGCGTCCGACCGGCCCGCGCTCCAGGACATCGACCTGGAGATCCCGCACCGCCGCTTCGTCAGCCTCATCGGCCCCAGCGGTTGCGGCAAATCCACCCTGCTGCGGGTGATCGCCGGGCTCACCGTCCCCGACCACGGCCACGTGTCCCTCTTCGGCCGTACGCCCCGCGAGATGTGTCGACGCAAGGCGATCGGCCTGGTCCCCCAGACCCCGGCCCTGCTGCCCTGGCTGAACGTCCGCCAGAACATCGCCCTGCCCACCATGGTCAACCGCCGACGCGGAACACCACCCGAGTCCACCGACGACCTGCTGCGCGCGGTCGGGCTGGAGGACTCCGCCCGCCGCTATCCGCACCAGCTCTCCGGCGGTATGAGCCAGCGGGTGGCCATCGCCCGCGCCCTGGGCCTGCGCCCGGACGTGCTGCTGATGGACGAACCCTTCTCCGCCCTCGACGAGTTCACCCGCGAGGCCCTGCGCATGCAGCTCCTGGAGTTGTGGCAGCGGCGGGCCACCACGGTCGTGTTCGTGACGCACTCCGTGCACGAGGCGGTCGTGCTCTCCGACCGGGTCATCGTGATGTCGGCCCGACCCGGCCGCATCCACGAGGTCCTCGACGTCGACCTGCCCCGCCCCCGAGACCGGGAGGTCGTCTCGGCCTCGCGCACGCGTGAGGTGGAGGGCCGGGTCCGGGCCTCCTTGCACGGCGCCTGGAGCTCCGGAATCACCGCCACGGAGTCGGTGGCGTCATGAGCACCGAGGTGATCGGCCCCTCCTCCACTTCCCCGTCCCCGGAACCCGCACGGGACACGACCGAACGGCGCCCCCGCGCCCGTTCCGTGTTCCACCCCTTCGTGTGGCTGCCCACGACCGTCCTCCTGCTGATCCTCGGTGCGGTGTGGGCGGCGGTGGCCGAGGCGCACCCCTACATCCTGCCGGGGCTGGGCGAGGTCGGAACGGCCCTGGTGGAGAACCCGGCACTGTTCCTCGGGAACGCCTGGTCCACCCTGGGCATCGCGCTGACCGGTGTGGCCGCGGGCGCGATCTCGGCCTTCGTCCTCGCGGTCGTCATGTCCGAGGTCCCGGTGGTCCGCCGCGCCCTCATGCCGATCGCGGTGGTCCTCAACGTGACCCCGGTCGTGGCGATCACGCCCGCGCTGGTGGTCGCGTTCGGCTTCGGGATGGCCCCCAAGGTCATCGTCACCGCGATCATCACGTTCTTCCCGGTCCTGATCAACGTGACGACCGGCCTGCGTTCGGTCTCCCCGACCGTGTTGCAGGTCTTTCAGACACTGAACGCCTCCCGTTGGGAGGTCCTGCTCCGGCTACGGCTCCCCGGCAGCCTGCCCTACACGCTGGCCGCCCTACGAGTCGTCCTGCCGCTGTCCGTGGTCGGCGCGGTGGTCGCCGAGTTCGTGGCCGCCGGTTCCTCCGGAGGCCTCGGCACCATGATCCGCAACTCCGCCTCCACCGCACGCCTGGACTTCGTCTACGCCGCCGTCACCTGCCTGGCGGCGATGGGACTCACCATGCTCGCGCTGGTCACGGCGATCGAAAGCCGGGTGCTGTTCTGGCACGAGTCCCGACGACATCCCTCCGGATGACCCCCCACAGAGAACGGAAGACCCCCTACATGACCCTCCCGAGCCATCCGATCCGCCCCGGACGCCTCACGGCGGCCCTCCTCACCGGCGCACTCCTGACCTCGGCCTGCGGCCAGGAAGCACCCGAACAGGACGCGGCCGCGGCCGTCATCGACGACGACCGCTGCATGGACAACCAGCGGGCCGGGACGATCACCTTCGTCACCGGATACCACTACCAGGCCTCCGTCAGCCAGCTGGAGGTCATCGCGGCCGACGCCCTGGGACTGTTCGAGACGCTCTGCCTGGACGTGGAGATCCAACCCGGCAACGGCGACGTGATGGGCAACGCCCAGTTGGTGTCGGCCGGAACCGCGCAGTTCACCCCCGCCAGCAACGAGGCCGAGATCGTCCAGGCCAACGAGCGCGACCACGAGGTGGTGGGCATCGCCACCTATGGGCACGTGCCCATCTCCACCCTGCTCACCCAACAGGGCGTGGACGACCTGACCGAGCTGGAGGGCCAGACCCTGGGCCACCAGAGCATGCTGCCCGCACCCGTGGAGGCCATGCTGGTCGAGGCCGGGGTCGACGTCGACACCATCGAACAGGTCGAGGCCGGATACGACCCCTCCGTGCTGCCGCGCGACCAGGTCCAGGCGCTCACTGGTTTCCGTTCCAACGAACCGCACCAGCTCGACGCCATGGACGAGAAGTACACCGAGTGGTTGCCCGAGGACTTCGGGGTGGTCGGTTCCTTCGGGGTGATGGCCACGAACCCCGAGTGGGCCGAGGAGCACCCCACCGTCGTCGAGGACTTCCTGCGCGCCGTCGCCCGGGCCTTCGACCACTGCTCGGAGAACGGCGAGGAGTGCGTCGGGTACGCCGCCGAGCTCGACGAGGCCGGATACGACACCGAGCACAACCTCAAGGTGTGGGACACCGAACGCGAACTCGTGGGCGGCTCCACCCCGGACGACCAGGTCAACGGTTACATCGACCTCAGCATGACCGAGGACGAGGTGGAGATCCTCAAGGACAGCGGCGAACTGGACTCGGTCCCGGACCTGGAGCCCATGTTCGACCCCCGTTACCTGGAAGCGGTCCACGTGGCCACCGAGGTCGTCTGGCCCGGCGACGAGTGAACCCGAGAGGAACCGAGGTACCACGATGACGAATCTCAGGGCTCCCGGAACCGAGTACGGGATCTTCCTGCCCATCGGCAGCGGCGGCTGGATCGTGTCCGAGACGGCGCCCCACCCGGAGGCGACCTACGCCTACAACCGCCGCTCCGCGACCCTCGCCGAGGAGCACGGCTTCGACTTCGTCATGTCCATGGGCAAGTGGCGCGGCTACGGTGGCGCCACCGGGCACTGGGACCACACCCTGGAGTCGATGACGATGATGGCGGGGCTGGCCGAGGCCACCGAACGGGTCGGGGTGTGGGCGACCGTCCACACCAACCTCTTCCACCCCGCCCTGGCCGCCAAGATGTTCACCACCCTCCAGGAGATCAGCGGCGGACGCGCCGGGATGAACATCGTCGTCGGTTCCTACGCCGACGAGTTCCGGCAGATGGGGCTGTGGCGTGAGGACCTGGAGCACGCCGACCGCTATCGGTACACCGAGGAGTGGGCCACGGCGCTGCGCCGGTTGTGGACCGAGGACTCGGTGACCCTGGACGGCGAGTTCTTCGACCTGAGGGACTGCCGTTCCCTGCCGCACCCCACCGCGCCGCCGACCATCATCGCCGCCGGTCGGTCCCCGGCCGGGCTGGACTTCCAGGCCCGGCACTGCGACGGGTCGTTCCTCACCGCCCACGACCTGACCGGGCTCCGGGACGCGTGTCGGCGGGTCCGTGCCGGGGCGGCCCGCCTGGGTCGCACCATCCGTACCTACTCGATGCTCACCGTGATCATGGACGACACCGACGCCGCCGCGGAGGCCCGTCGCCGTGAGTACGGCCGAGGCGCCGACATCGAGGCCATCGTCAACATGAAGCGCTCCTGGGGGCTGCCCGCGGACAAGGCACTGTCGCTGACGGCCGAGCGCCCGGAGGACGAGGCCTTCCAGACCCCCTTCGTGACGGGGTCGCCCGGCACGGTGGCCAAGAGGATCAACGAGATGGTCGAGGAGGCCGAGCTGGACGGTCTGATGCTGATCTTCCCCGACTACCACGCGGACCTCGCGGCGTTCGGCGAACGCGTGATGCCGATGCTGCGGTCCACGGCGGGGGCGCCGGCGTGAGTCTCGACGTCGTCGACGTGTCCGGGCGCTCTCGCCCGGTCCCGTCGGCGCGGGAGGAGGCGGCGTTGGTGGTCGTGGACGTCCAGCGGGACTTCGGCGACCCCGAACATCTCCCCTGGTTGGACGAGGAGGCACGGTCCCGGGTGTGGGACGCCGTCACCCGGATCTCCTGGCTGGTCGAACGGGCTCGCGCGGCCGACGTGCGGGTGGTCTGGGTGCGACTGGAACAGGATCCCGAGTCCCCTTGGTGGTCCTCGCTCTGGCTCCGAGGTCTGCTCGACGCGTCCACCGCCACGCGGCTTCCGTTGGAGCCCTGCGTGGCCGGGACCCCCGGCGCGGACTGGTTCCGGGTCTCCCCCGCCGGCGGGGAGGACGTGGTGGTCAAGCGACGCTATTCGGCCTTCCACGGAACCGGCCTGGACGCGCTACTGCGTTCACGGGGGATCACCTGGTTGGCGGTGTGCGGGCTGACCACCGACTGCTGCGTGGACGCCACCGTGCGCGACGGTTTCCAGTCGGGTTACCGCACCTTCCTGGTCGCCGACGCCACCGCCTCCTACCTGCGCGAATCCCAGGAGAGCACCTTCTCCGTACTCGCGAAACACGCGGCGTCGGTGGTCACGGCCGACACCATGGCTCAGGTCTGGGAACACACGCGATTGAGCAGTGACGGCGCAGGGTAGCCCCACTCTGCCAGTGCGGGTCCGGTCGATTCCGCTCCTCGGGGCGGCGCGTCCGGGCCCTTCTACCGTTGGGGGCGGTGATGGGTGTCGAACGCGGCCTTGCGGGGCTCCGGAATGTTCTGGAAGGCGTACGGTTCCCGGTGACACGGGACACGGTGGTGAACGCCGCGCTGGACGCGGGGGCGGACGAGGAGATGGTGAGCGCCCTGCGGGCCATGCCGGCCGCCGAGTTCAACGAGGCGAACGAGATCCTGCGCGCGGTGCCGCTGCCGGACGCCGAACCGGACTCGCACACCGAGTCGGCCCGCGCCCGAGAGCGCGACCGACACGATTGAACCGGGTTCCTCGACTTCAGGTGGGGGCGCTCCCGCGCAGGGGGGCGCCCACTCGGTACAGGTGGGTGATCGCCTCCGCGTGCGAGCGGACGAACCCCGTCTCGTGGTACGGGATCCCGATCTCCGCGCAGTAGTCGCGCACGATCGGCTGTGCCTTCGCCAGGTGCGGGCTGGGCATGTTCGGGAACAGGTGGTGCTCGATCTGGTAGTTGAGCCCACCGAGCGCCAGGTCGGTGAAGGCCCCGCCCCGGATGTTGCGCGAGGTCAGCACCTGCTTGCGCAGGAAGTCGAGTTTCTCGCCCTTCTTCAGGGTCGGCATCCCCTTGTGGTTGGGCGCGAAGATGCAGCCGAGGTAGACCCCGAACAGGCCCTGTTGGATCGCGATGAACGCGACCGCCTGTAGCGGGTCGAGGACCACGAAGACCACTCCGAGATAGATCACGAAGTGGGCGCCCAGCAGCACACCCTCCAGAACGCGGTGCTTGGTGGAGGGGCGCAGCAACGCGCGCACGCTCCCGTAGTGGAGGTTGAGCGCCTCCAGCAGCAGGACCGGGTAGAAGAGGAAGGCCTGGTAGCCGCCGAAGAACGCCGGGAGACCCCGGGCCTGTTCCGCCTGGTCCTCGGACCACACGAACAGGTCCGCTTGCACATCGGGGTCGAATTCCTCGTGGTTGGGGTTGGCGTGGTGTCGGGTGTGCTTGTCCTGCCACCACCCGTAGCCCAACCCGATCCCGAGGTTCCCCACGAGTCGGCCCACGCCCTCGCTGAGGCGACGACCGTTGAAGATCTGTCGGTGCGCGAGTTCGTGGGAGACCAGCCCCACCTGGCCGAACACCACCGCCAGGGCGACGGCGGTGACCAGTTGCCACCATGACGGTCCGATGAGGACGAAGGCGGTCCATCCACCGACGTAGGCCAGGAGGATGAGCGTCAACCGGATCGCGAAGTAGGCGGGCGTGCGTTCCATGAGTCCGGCTTCCCGAACCCGCAGGGAGAGCCGCGAGAAGTCGCTGCCCCTCCTGCTCTTCGTCGGTGCCGTGGTGCCTTCTTGCATGGGACCGCTCTTTTCCTGGTGGAGCCGGAGTCGACCGGTGCCCTCCGACGGTAATCGGTGTGAGGGCGCGAATCCATGGCACCCGTACGTCACACAAGAGGGGTACCTGCACCCCTGATTCTTGGTGGATCGTACTTTGCTACCCGCGAGTTACCCGAACTTCTCCGACGAAGGCACAGGTCAAAGCGGTGCAAAGTGAGGAGAAGGTCTCAAAACTGCACTCCGTTGAGCATTCGATACTGAAGTTAGGTTAGGCTCCCCTACATCAAGAACTCGTAAGGAGACCTCCATGAAGTCCGTCCCCCGTCCGTTCGCGGCGCTCTCCCTCACCCTGGTGTCCGCCCTGGCCCTGACCTCCTGTTCCACCGGTCAGGAAGAGACCGAGGACACCGCCGCGGCGAGCGACACCGTCGAGGTCGAGGACAACAACGGCACGCAGACGGTCGCCGTCCCGCCCGCGTCGGTGGTGGCGCTCGACAACCGCACCTTCGAGACCCTCTCGGACTGGGGCGTGGAGCTCTCCGCCGGTGCCGTGTCCCTCATGCCCGACACCATCGACTACACGCGGAACGACTCGATCATCGACCTCGGCTCGCACCGGGAGCCCGACCTCGAAGCGATCGTCGCCGCCGAACCCGACCTGGTCGTCAACGGGCAGCGCTTCGCCCAGTACCACGACGACATCGCCTCCCTGGTGCCAGACGCGACCATCCTCGAACTGGACCCGCGTGAGGGCGAGCCCTTCGACGCCGAACTCAAGCGCCAGGTCGAGGTCCTGGGCGAGGTCTTCGGCAAGCAGGACGAGGCCGAGCAGACCATCGCCGACTTCGACGCTTCGGTCGAGCGGGTCAACGAGGCCTACGACGGGGGCGACAGCGTCATGGCCGTCACCACCTCCGGCGGCGAGATCGGCTACCTGGCCCCGGGCGTCAGTCGCACCCTCGGCCCGGCCTTCGACATCTTCGAGCTGACCCCGGCACTGGAGGTCGAGGGCTCCAGCGAAGACCACCAGGGCGACGACATCTCCGTCGAGGCGATCGCCGACTCCGACCCCGACTGGATCCTCGTGATGGACCGCGACGCCGCCGTCGCCGCCGACGAGGAGGGCTACGAGACCGCCGAGAACATCCTGGCGAGCTCCGAGGCGCTCTCGAAGGTGACCGCCGTGGAGGACGAGCAGATCGTCCACATGCCCGTCGACACCTACACCAACGAGGGCATCCAGACCTACACCGAGTTCTTCAACGCCTTCGCCGACTCCCTGGAGGCTCAGGCTTGATCCGGCCCACCCGAATGTCTCGCGCCCGCGGTGATGCCTGGAGCACCACCGCCGGCGCGAGCCGCCGCGCGGAGGTCACCGGAACATGACGAACACCGCGACCCCGGCCCCGTCGCGCACACGGGACAAGGGCCGGCTCCTCGACTGGAAGCTGCTCATCGGTGTCGCCGTCGTGGGCGCACTGCTCGTGCTGTCGCTGTTCACCGGCGTGTACGACGTCTTCGGCGCCGACGACGGTGACGAGATGTTCGCGATCACCCGCATCCCGCGCACGATCGCCCTCGTACTGGCCGGCGCCGCCATGGCGATGTCCGGCCTGGTCATGCAGTTGCTGACGCAGAACCGCTTCGTCGAACCGACGACAACCGGCACCACCGAGTGGGCCGGGCTCGGCCTGCTCACCGTGATGATCCTGCTGCCGGGCGCGAGCATCGCCACCCGCATGTTCGGCGCGGTGCTGGCGGCCTTCATCGGCACGATGGTGTTCTTCCTCTTCCTGCGCCGCGTCACCCTGCGGTCCTCGCTCATCGTCCCGATCGTGGGCATCATGTTGGGCGCCGTCGTCAGCGCGGTTTCCACCTTCATCGCGTTGCAGACCGACATGCTGCAGAACCTCGGCGTGTGGTTCGCCGGCAGCTTCACCTCGGTGCTGCGGGGCCAGTACGAGATGCTGTGGATCGTGGCCCTGGTGGCCGTCGCGGTGTTCGTCGTCGCCGACCGGTTCACGGTCGCCGGCCTGGGCGAGGAGATCTCCACCAACGTCGGCCTGAACTACAACCGGGTCATCCTGCTCGGCACCGGGCTGATCGCGGTGGCGACCGGAGTCGTGACCGTGGTGGTGGGCAACCTGCCCTTCCTCGGCCTCATCGTCCCCAACGTCGTCTCGATGTTCCGCGGCGACGACCTGCGCGGCAACCTGCCATGGGTGTGTCTGTTGGGCGTGGGGATCGTCACGGTCTGCGACCTGATCGGCCGGACCATCATCATGCCCTTCGAGGTACCGGTGTCCCTCATCCTCGGGGTCGTCGGTGCCGTCGTGTTCATCCTTCTCCTGTTGAGGCAGCGTCGCCGTGGCTGAGACGACCGTTTCCCGTGTGACCGAACGTCCGCTCACCGCGCCGCCCTCGGAGCGTTCCTCGCGCACCCTGTCCACCCCGCGCGCCCGTCGCCGCTACCTGGTCATCATCGCGGTGCTCTCGGTGCTCGCGATCGGATTCGCCTTCGGCCAGCTGGCCTGGGACAACCCGATGCCGATCGGCTCGGACGGCTTCTGGCGCATCGCCGAGTTGCGCGCCACGAACCTGGTGATCATGGCCGTGGTCGCGATCTGCCAGGCCGTCGCCACGGTCAGCTTCCAGACCGTCACCAACAACCGCATCATCACCCCGTCGATCATGGGGTTCGAGGCGCTCTACACCGCCATCCAGACCGCCGCCGTGTACTTCCTGGGCGTCGCCGGGATCATGGCGGTCCAGGGCGTCTCGCAGTTCCTGCTACAGATCACGCTCATGGTCGGCTTCTCGATGCTGTTGTACGGATGGCTGCTGTCCGGCAGGTACGGAAACCTGCAGATCATGCTGCTGATCGGCATCATCATCGGCGGTGGCCTCGCCTCGGTCTCCACGTTCATGCAGCGGCTGCTCACGCCCAGCGAGTTCGACGTGCTGGCCGCGCGGCTGTTCGGCAACATCGCCAACGCCGACGCGTCCTACCTGCCGGTCGCGGTACCGCTGTGCCTGATCGCCACCGTCCTGCTGTGGGCGAGTTCGCGGCGGCTGAACATCGTGGCGTTGGGGCGTGACGCGAGCACGGGACTGGGCCTGAACCACCGCCGCGAGACGATGCGCGTGCTGTTCCTGGTGTCGATCCTGATGGCGGTCTCCACCGCGCTCATCGGCCCGATGACCTTCCTGGGCTTCCTCGTGGCGACGCTGGCCTACCAGTTCGCCGACACCCACGACCACCGGTACGTCTTCCCGGTCGCGGTGCTGACCTGCTTCGTCGTGCTCAACGGCGCCTACTTCGTCATGCGGAACATCTTCTACGCCAACGGCGTGGTCTCGATCATCATCGAACTCGTCGGTGGACTGGTGTTCCTGTTCGTCATCCTCAGAAAGGGCCGACTGTGATCACCCTGACCGGTGTGCGCAAGGAGTACAGCAGCGAGGTCGCGATCGGCCCCGTCGACCTGCGGATCCCCAAGGGCGGCGTGACCGCGCTGGTCGGTCCGAACGGCGCCGGCAAGTCGACGCTGCTGACGATGATCGGTCGGCTGCTCGGCCTGGACCAGGGCACCATCGACATCGCCGGTCACGACGTGTCGAAGACGGCGTCCAAGGACCTGGCCAGGGTCGTCTCGATCCTGCGCCAGGAGAACCACTTCGTCACCCGGCTGACGGTGCGCCAACTCGTCGCGTTCGGCCGTTTCCCCTACTCCAAGGGGCGGCTGACCGTGACCGACGAGGAGATCGTCAGCCGGGCCATCGACTTCCTGGCCCTGACCGACCTGGAACACCGCTACCTCGACCAACTGTCGGGCGGGCAGCGTCAGCGCGCCTACGTCGCGATGGTGCTCTGCCAGGACACCGAGTACGTGCTGCTCGACGAGCCGCTCAACAACCTCGACATGCGCCATTCGGTGCAGATGATGAAGCACCTGCGACGCGCGGCGGAGGAACTGGAGCGCACGATCGTGATCGTGCTGCACGACATCAACTTCGCGGGCCACTACGCCGACCACATCTGCGCCGTCAAGGACGGTTCGGTCGTCGAGTTCGGCACACCGGACGAGATCATGACCGACGAGGTGCTCACCCGGGTGTTCGAGACCCCGGTGACGGTCGTCGACGGACCCAACGGACCGCTCGCGGTCTACTACTGAGCCCCCGTTCCGGGCACGGGAGGGCGCGCCTCCCGTGCCCCATACTGGAACGATGCGCACCCCCCGAGCCGAAGTCGACGTCACCCCCGACCTCGTCCGCGCGCTCCTGCGCGAGCAGTGCCCCGAGTTGGCCGGGCTCCCCATCGAACCCGTCGCCAACGGGTGGGACAACGCGCTGTTCTCCCTGGGCGATGACCTGTGCGTGCGCATGCCCCGCCGCTCGATCGCCGCTCACCTGGTCCTCAAGGAACAACGGTGGCTGCCCGAGATCGCCACGCGCGTCGGCGTTCCCGTGCCCGCGCCGCTCCACGTGGGCCGCCCCGGCCATGGTTACCCCTGGAGTTGGTCGGTCAACCCGTGGTTCGAGGGCCGTACCGCGGCCGAGGTCCCACCCGCCGAGCGCGGCCCCCTCGTCGAACCCCTGGCGCTCTTCCTCTCCCGGTTGCACGTACCCGCGCCACCGGAGGCCCCACGGAACCCGGTCCGCGGGGTGCCCCTGCGCGAACGCCACGAGCGCGTCGTCCAACGCCTCGACGACTCCGACCACCCCCGCGCCGCCGACCTCCTCGACCTGTGGCACGAACTGGTCGACACCCCGGCCCGGGAGGGCCCGCCCCTGTGGCTGCACGGTGACCCGCACCCCGCCAACATCGTGGTCGACGACGCGAACGGACTCGCGGCCGTCCTGGACTTCGGCGACCTCACCTGCGGCGACCCGGCCACCGATCTCGGTACCGCCTGGATGACCTTCGAGGCCCCCGACCGCGTCCGCTTCCGTGACCGCCTCGACGGGCTCGTCGGCGTCGACGAACACACCTGGAAGCGCGCCCGCGCCTGGGCGGTCGTCTACGCGTCGGTGCTCGTCACCAGCACCGCCGACAACCCCCTGCTGGCCGGGATCGGCGAACACACCACCGCCCAGGTCCTCAAGGACGACTGACCCCGGGACCACGGGGCTGGGTCGATCACCGGTCTCAGCGGCCCCCGCGCGACCAAAGGCTACACGCCCTTATAGTTCACTACACGAACGTGTAGCCTGAAGTCATGGACATCGACCGCCTCACCAACGAAGACCTCACCGGACGGGCGCGGATCCGCGACGCCGCGCTGAAGGTCTTCGCCGAACGCGGGGTCAAAGGGGCCACCGTGCAGCTCATCGCCGCAGCGGCAGGTGTCTCCACCGGCCTGATCCGCCACCACTTCGGTTCCAAGGAAGGGTTGCGGCGGGCCTGCGACGAGTACGCGATCGGCACCCTCCTGGATCAGGCGCGGCGGGCCTTGGAGAAGGACACCGCCGCCCCCGGGTTCCTCGACTCGATGTACCGGGCCAGCGGTTCGAGCACCCGTTACCTGGCCCGCGCACTCGTGGAGGATTCTCCCGCCGCCTCGGAACTCTTCGACACCGGCGCGGCGCTCGCCGAACGCTTCCTCACCGAACAGGACCCCCACCGCTACCCGGCCGGAGCCACGACCACCCAGGACACCGCCACGGTCATGGGAGCCATGCAGTTGTCCACCCTCGCTCTGCACACCCACATCGGCCGTCGCATGGGCGTCGACCCCCTCGACCCCGCACACACCCCACGCCTGGTCGCGGCCATGGTCGAGGTCCACTCGGCCACCCACGCGTTCCTCTCCCAAGGGCGAGGGCGTCCCATCTCCGACGAGGCCACGGGCCCGTGGCAGGAGGAACCATGAGCACGACCGAGGCCATCCGCGTTCGCGGACTCCTCAAACGCTTCGGCCGCGCCACCGCACTGGACGGCTTGGACCTGACCGTACGAACCGGGGAGGTCCACGGCCTCCTGGGACCCAACGGGGCCGGAAAGAGCACCGCCCTGCGTGTCCTGCTCGGGCTGACCCGCGCCGACGCGGGCAGCGTGCACCTGCTCGGCGGCGACCCGTGGCGGGACACCGCGACCCTGCGGCGGCGCCTCGCCTACGTGCCGGGGGACGTCGCCCTGTGGCCGGGCCTGTCCGGTGGTGAGACGCTCGACCTGCTCGGCCGCCTACGCGGTGGCATCGATGAGCGCAGGCTCACCGAACTCGTGGACCGCTTCGCGCTGGACACCCGTGTCCGTGGGCGTGCCTACTCCAAGGGCAATCGGCAAAAGGTCGCCCTGGTGGCCGCGCTGGCCGCCGACACCGAACTCCTCGTACTGGACGAACCCACCTCCGGCCTGGACCCGCTCATGGAGGAGGTGTTCCGCCGCACCATCACCGAAGAACGCGACCGGGGTCGTACCGTACTGCTCTCCAGCCACATCCTTTCGGAGGTGGAGGCTCTCTGCGACCGGGTCTCCATCGTCCGTGCCGGACGCACCGTCGAGAGCGGCACCCTCGACGACCTCCGGCACCTGTCCCGCGTCACCGTCACCGCCGTTCTCACCTCCTCGCCCAGCGCGTTGGCGGATCTGGCCGGGGCGCACGACCTGGAGGTGTCGGGCGATCGGGTGCGTCTGCTCGTCGAACCGCGCTCCCTGACGGAACTGTGCTCCCGGTTGGCGTCACTGGGGGTCCGCGACCTCACCGCGCACCCACCGTCCCTGGAAGAACTGTTCCTGCGCCACTACGACACCGCCGGGGGCACGCGATGACCTCGATCGTCACCCGTCGCGTCGGAGGTTCGTCGACCGGAGCCGGTCTCCTGGCCCGGGAGATCCCGCGCAGGGAACGAGTCCTGCTCACGGCGTGGGTGCTGTCCACGATCGGTATCGTCCTGGGCGGTGTGGCCGCCGCCAGGACCACCTATCCGACCGCGGCCGACCGGGCGGACCGATGGGAGCAGCTCCAGCAGATCCCCATGTTCGTCCTGTTCCAGGGGCGGGCGTTCGCCGACACCGCCGAGGCGCTCGCCGCCCAGCAGGCCTTCGCGGTCGGGACCCTGTGCGCCGCTCTGGGCGCGGTACTGCTGGTCGTTCGCACCACCCGCGCGGAGGAGACCTCCGGAAGGCGCGAGCTACTCGGCGGTCTTCCACTGGGCCGACACGCTGATCTGGCCGCCGCCCTGATCGTGGCGCTGGGTGCTGGTGTGGTGATCGCCGCCGCGATCGCGGCCGGTCTGGTGGTCACCGGCGCACCCGCCACGGGTTCCACCGCGTTCGCGCTGGTGATCGGTTCCTCGGTGTGGGTGGGTGCGTCCCTGGCCGCTGTGGCCGTCCAGGTCACCACACGTACCGGAGCGGCGTTCGGGTTGGCCTTCGGCGCCTTCTACGCCCTGCACCTCCTGCGCGGACTCGGTGCGATGGCGGGCGGCGAAGGCCTCTGGACGACCTGGCTGGTACCGAACGGATGGCTGGAGAACGTTCGTCCCTTCACCGACGAGCGATGGTGGGCGTTGCTGCCCGTGCCGATCTGGACCGCGGTGGTGGTGGCGGTCGCCTTCGCCCTCGCCGGCCGTCGTGACCTGGGTGGGGGTCTGTTCCCCGACCGGGCCGGGCCCGCCCGGGCCGCACCTTCCCTCCGCTCGGTGTTCGCTCTGGCCCTGCGTTCGGAACGGGCGTCCCTCCTGCTGTGGGCGACGGTGATCGCCGGATGCGGCCTGGCGATGGGGTACGTCGGATCGGGGGCGATGGCGGAATACGCGGACACGGCCTGGGTTCGAGCGATGGGCGCCGGCATGGGGGTGGAGCCGGCGCGGGTCTTCTTCGTCTACACGGTGTTCGTGTTCGTGTTCCCGATCGCGGCCCAAGCCGTGTCGGCGACCCTGCGTCCACGCCGAGAGGAGGTCGCGGGAACGGGCGAACTACTGCTGTCCGGTCCCGTGGAACGCACTCGCTGGGCGGTGGCGCACCTGTCGGTCTCCTTCGTGTGCCCCACCGTGCTCCTCGCCGTGTTGGGCGTCGCGGTCGGAACGGGGTCCGCCCTGGGCACCAAGGACACCGCCGGCGACGTCATCCGCTTCACGGCGTTCACGCTGTCCCTGGTCCCGGCCTCGTGGGTGATCGTCGCCGTCACCTTCCTGGCCTTCGGAGCGGTCCCGCGCCTGTGCGTGGCACTCGGCTGGTCCGCGTTGGCGGTGGGTGTCCTGGTCGAGATCGCGGTCAAGGTCGGAACGGTCCCGGAGTCCCTGTTCCTACTCACCTCCCCGTTCGCGCACGTCAACCCCTACTACCGAACGACCGACGCCGCTCCTCTTCTCCTCGCGCTCCTGGCGCTGTCGCTCATCACGCTGGGGTGGTGGGCCCTGCGCCATCGGGACATCCCGGCCTGAGCACCGGACGCGGCCGGAGCGCCGAGCCGGGGGCTGGTCCTGTCCGCCGGCCCGGGCTAGACTTTCCGGAAAAATGTTAGGGACTAACATATTAATGAGGCCGGGCCATGACGCACTGGCGTGAGCGGAAGCGAGAACGCACCAGGAAGGCGCTGCGAGAGGCGGCCTTCCGGCTGTTCGTCGAGCACGGATACGAGGCCACGACTGTGGAACGGATCGCGGCCGAAGCGGGTGTCTCCCACATGACGTTCTTCCGGTACTTCCCCACCAAGGAGGACGTGGTCCTCCGCGACGACTACGACCCCCTCCTCGAAGAGCTGGTACGCGCCCAGCCACGCCGGCTCCCTCCGCTGCGACGTGTGCGCGACGCGGTCCTGAGCGTGTTCCCGGCCGTCTACGCCCAGGATCGGCGGGCCCTGTACCTGCGTTCCCGGTTGCTGCTGAGCACCCCCATCCTGCGCTCCCGAATGCCCGAAAGCCTGCGCGGCTCACAGGACGCCTTCGAGCGAGGGCTCGGCGATCCTTCCGGGGCCGAGCCGCCGCCACTGGCGGCGAGGGTGGTGGCATCGGCCTGCGTCGCCGCGCTCACCACCGCGATCACCGCCTGGGTGGAGAACAACGGTGACACCGACCTGATCGCGCTCGTGGAAGAGGCCTTCGACGCGCTCGAAGCACCGGGGACCGACGATGACTGAGCGACGAACCGAGGACGTCGTCTCCGTCACCGATCTACGGGTGCGCTATAGAGGGACGCGTGAGTACGCGGTGCGGGGCATGGACTTCACCGTGGGCCGGGGCGAGGTCTTCGGTTTCCTCGGCCCTTCGGGTGCCGGCAAGACCACGGTCCAACGGGTACTGACCCGGCTCTTACCCGACCACGAAGGCCGGGTGCGCGTATTCTCCCGTCCTTTGTCGGAGTGGGGTAGGGACTACTACGAGCGGATAGGCGTGGGGTTCGAACTGCCCGCCGAGTTCACCCGGCTCACCGCGAGGGAGAACCTGGAGGTGTTCGCCTCCCTGCACGGCGGCCCCACCTCTGGGATCGACGAGATCCTGGACCGCGTCGGTCTGGGCGAGGCCGCGCACCGTCGGCTGAGCGCGTTCTCCAAGGGCATGCGGATGCGTCTGAGCCTGGCCCGCGCCCTGCTGCACCGACCTCACCTGCTCTTCCTCGACGAACCGACCTCGGGTCAGGACCCGGTTCACGCGGCCCTCTTGCGCGACATCATCCGAGCCGAGGCGGACCGGGGCACCACGGTCTTCCTCACCACCCACGACATGCGCACGGCCGAAGAGCTGTGCGACCGCCTGGCCTTCGTCGTCGACGGCAGGATCGTCGCCCTGGACACCCCCAGGGGTTTCCGTCTACGCCACGGCGAACCCGGTGTCGTCGCCGAGTACTCGTGCGAGGGCCGCACGCGACGGCGGGTATTCGACCTCACCGCCCTGGGCCCCGACGGCGAACTGTCCGCCCTCGTGGGCTCGGGCACCGTCACGACCCTGCACACCCGCGAGGCCACACTCGACGAGGTCTTCGCGGCGGTCACGAAGGTTCGGCTGTGACACGGCTCCTCGGTGCCTGCGCCGTGGAGGCCAAGGTGGCGCGACGGTACGGGATCGTGGCGATCGCCGCGATCCTCGCCGTGCTCTGGACCGCTCTACTGGCGGCCCTTCCCGCGTCGACGGCGGTGGCGGTGGCGCCGTACCTGCTGTTCCTGGACACCGCGGGTTTCGGGGCGTTGTTCGCCGTCGCCCTGTTGATGTTCGAGCGGGTGGAGGGCACGGACGCGGCACGCGCGGTCACCCCCGTCGGCCCTGGGACGGCCACCGTCGCGCGCGTCCTGGTCCTCACCCTCGCGGTCATCGCCATCGCGATCCCGGTGACCATGGTGGTGCCGACCGGTGACCGGTTCTGGAGCGCGCTCGGACTCACCACGGCCGGAGTCCTGCTCACGTCCGTCCTCCTGGTGGGGATGTGCCTGGGTCTGGGAGCACGTACCCGTACCCTCCAGGGTGCCCTCATCGCCATCGCACCCGTCCTGGCTCCACTCATCTTCGTTCCCGTGCTGCACATGACCGAGATCGTTCAGAGCCTCCTGCTGTGGGCCGTCCCCACCACGGCGGGCGCCGAGTTGGTCCACTACGGCGTGACCGGGCAGGTGGGCGCGTCGGGAGGCCTCGGCATTGTGCTCGCGCTGCCGTACGCCCTGGGGTGCGCGATGGCCGTGTGTCGATGGGCGGCCATGGCCCCCGCCGATCCCACCGGCGGAGCACCACGGCGGCGCGGACCCGTGTCGAAGGCGGTCCGCGAACCGGAAACGGACCGTGTCCGGACTCAAGGTGCCGCAGGACGGCGCGGCCACGTGCGCACGGGCTCCGCGTCACCGTCCGGGAGGAGACGCCACCCACTCCTGGGATTGATCCGATGGGAACTGGTCGGCGCGCGACGCGACCCCCTGTTGACGATCATCGTCCTGGCGCTCGTCCCTCTGTTCCTGGCGCTCCGGTGGGCCCATCCCGTACTCGTCGAGTACCTGTGGTCGGTTCACCGATTCGACCTCCTTCCACACACCCCGGCCGTCTTCGGCGCTCTGCTCCTGCACATTCCCCTGATGGTGGGGGCCGCCGTGGCGTTGCGTGTGGTGGAGGACATCGACGACCGGATCCTCCTGCTTCTGCGGGTCTCCCCGCTTTCACCCACCGCCTACTTCGGCTTCTGGTCGGGGACGGCGGCCCTGCTCACCCTGATCGGCCTGATGCTCTCCGTGTCTCTGTCGGGGTTGGCGCCGGAGTGGTCCCCCGGGCTGATCACGGCCGTGGCGTTGGCGACGTCGGTCGCGCCTCTGGTCGTGTCGACCACCGCGGCCTACGCGAGCAACAAGGTGGAGGCACTGGTGGTGTTGAAGGGCGCGGCCGCCGTTTCGATCCTCGTTCCGTCGCTGCTCTGGATACTGCCCGCGCCCTGGTGGACACCACTGCTCGTCCTACCGCCGGCCTGGGCGTTCCTGGCCCTGACCGGGTCCGCGACCGACGCCGTCTCCACCACGTCGATCCTGATCGGCGGGCTGTCGACCACCGTGATCGTCTCCCTCCTGCTCGCGCGACGCATGGGTTCCCGACTACGGTCCTGAGACCAGGACGCCACGTGAGGCCGATGTCGAGCCACCCGAGTCCGACCACCACCCCAGGAGACCGTCGTGCCCCGAACCTCCCTCACCATCGCCATCACCGGGGCCAACTCCGGAATCGGCCTTCGCACGGCGGAACGACTCGCCGCCGAAGGACACCGCGTTCTCGCCCTGTGCCGCGATCCGGCCCGAGGTGAGAGGGCCTTGGAGCGCATCAACGACAGAGCCACCGTCGCGGCACGGCTCGTCGTCACCGACCTCTCCGATCCCGCGTCCATCGAGACCGCCGCGCGCCACCTCGGCGCGACCCTGGACCGACTCGACGTCTTGATCAACAACGCGGCGATCTTCGACCAGACGATGCGCGTACCCCGGTTCACCCCGGACGGTCACGAACTCGTCTGGGCCACCGACCATCTGGGACCGCACAGGCTCACCGCCGCGCTCAGCCCGCTCATGGCCACCGCCCCGGCACCGCGACTGCTGACCATCGCCAGCAAGGGTCTCGTCACGATGCCGTGGACCAGGATCCGCTTCGACGAACTCGACTCCCCACGCTGGTACAGCCCGACCAAGGCCTACTACCACGCCAAACTCGCCCAGATCATGACGAGTCTTCGGATCGCCCAGCACGCTCGTGGCTCCGTCGACGTGGTCTGTCTCCGGGTTCCGGCCGTACGCCTGGATCCCGATCGGCTGGCCTCGATGCCGCGTGTCCTGCGGGCGCTGTACGCCCCCAAGAACCAGGTGGCGCTTTCCCCGGAACGCATGGCCCGGACCTATGCTCGCCTGGCCACGCGGCAGGACGCCTGGAACGGCCGAACCGATGGTGAGACGGCCGACCGGAACCCACCGCGAGGGGTCTACCTGGACGAACGATGCCGTCCCGTCCCCCTGCCACCGTCCGCCCGTGATGGGAACGCCCGGGAACGCCTGTGGCGGGTCAGTCAAGAGCAGACCGGCCACCCGGAGTGGGCTTGGTGAGGCCGACCCCGACGACGATCAGGCCTTGCCGTGTGTCGGGGGGAGCAGACCCACCTGTCGGTAGATCGACCGCAGGTGCCGTTCCGCCCGCTCCCGGTCCAAGGGCTCCGGTTGCAGGACCCGGTAAATGACGGCACCGACCATCATGTCGATGAGCGCGTCGAAGTCCGCTTCGGCATCGACCGTTCCCTCCTTCACCGCGCGTTCCAACAGGAGCGCCGCGACGCGGCGGCGGGGCAGGATGTAGTGCTCCCAACTGGCCTCCATGATGCGCGGATGTGTCCCTGCGGACCCCAACATCTGGGCCAGCAGGGCGCGGAACCCGGGTTCGGTGATGAGTGCGACGGAGGCAGGCAGGGATTGTTCGATCACCTCGGCGACGCTCGCCGTGTCGTCCGGCGGTCGTTCGGGGTGGTCCCCTCGCCCGTGTTCGATGGCCTGGGCGATCAGTTCCTCCTTGGAGGACCCGCGTCGGTAGACCGTCGGTTTGCCGACCCCGGCGCGCGCCGCGATGGCCTGTATGGAGGCTCCCCCCGCTCCTTTCTCCAGGAACAACTCCAAGGCCGCGTCCAGGATCGCCCGGTCGGTCGCCGGGTCGCGCGGCCGCCCACGCCGGGGGCGCTCCGGTCCGGTGGTCATCGGGTCCGCCCTTCGTTCAGCAGGCCGTCCAGTACACGTCCGATCCGGTCGTCGCCGGTACGACCGCGCCAGAGCAGGTGTCCGTCGGGACGGACGAGCAGGAGGTCGCGGAGCCCCGCTGAACGGGGGGTGAGGACGGTGACGTCGTTCCCGAGACGCTCCCGGACGGTGTCCGCCTCGGTCGGTTCCCGCGTGGGTGCCAGCAGGACCCAGTGCGAGCCGAGTTCACCGTGCAGTCGGGTCGGTTCGCCGTCCTCTCCCAGGCACGGCAGGTCCGGAACCCGATCGCCCGGGCCGGGGCGTTTCGAAGGGAACGATGGACGTCGTCCGCCCAAGGGGCCCTTGCGGTAGCTCACGCTCAACTGGGAGGCGATCGAGGTCGCCCAGCGTTGGACCGCGGGCAGGTCGATGAGCTTGAGAAGGACGTGTTCTCGGAGGTAGCGCAGTACCCTTCCCTCTCCCAACTGAAGGCGGGAGTTGGCCGTGGTGGTGCGCAACACGACTTCGGCCAGCGGTCGCCGCTCGTCCTGGTAGGTGTCCACCAGGGCCGATCCCGCCTTCCCTCGCAAGACCAGGGCGAGTTTCCAGGCGAGGTTCTCCGCGTCACCGATGCCCGTCAGCATCCCCTGCCCGCCCATCGGCGAGTGGATGTGCGCGGCGTCCCCGGCGATCAGGACCCGGCCCCGGCGGTAGGAATCCGCCAGCCGTCGGTGGATGCGAAAGACCGAGGTCCAGGTGGCGTCGAGTACACGCGCCCTGGCGATGTGCGTGCGTTCGGGGAGCAAGGTGCGCAGTCGTTCGAGGATCTCCTCTTCGCCGGGACGTTGCTCTCCGAGCCCCGGAACGTAGGCCATCAGACGCCAGAGCACACCCTCACCGGCGGGGTCGCGCATGGGCAGGGCGCCGAGGACACCGTCGCGATGCAGCCACCCGTAGGAGCCGTCCGGTTCCAGTGACCAGTCCATGTGCACGTCGGCGAGCAACCAGGTGTCGGCGATGGGGGCTCCGGGAAATGCCTCGCCGACGAGCTTGCGCGTGGCGGAGTGGGCCCCGTCCGCGCCCACGAGCCAGCGCGCCCGGATCGGGTCGCCCTCCTCCACGGAGGCGACCACCCCGTCGAGGTCCTGTCGGATCCCGACCAGTCGCGTACCCCACCGCACCGAACCGCCCAGGTCCGCCAAGCGCTCCCGCAGGACCCTCTCGACCTCGGATTGGGGAGTGAGGAGCGCGGGGCGACTGGTGCGCAGGCCGACGTCCCCGAAGCGCACCACGGAGACCGGTTCACCGGCCACGTGCACCTTGATGGTCAGCGCGGAGATCGCCTGTTCGGGCAGATCCCCCAAGGCTCCCAAGCGGTCGAGCACCTCGGCTCCCCGCGCGTGCAGGAAGTTCGCCCGGGAGCTCCACGAGGGTCCCTCGGCGGCGTCGATCACCCGCACGGGGACACCTTGGAGCATGAGCGCGCACGCGGTGGTCAATCCTGTGGGGCCGGCTCCCACCACCAGGACTTCGGCGTCGTACATGGCCACCTCTTTTTATTAACGGGGCGGGATCGTAAACATATTAAGCCCCGAGTGGACGGGCACGTCAAGGCCGTACTCACCCGCCCGGACGCCGCCAGGAGTCCGGGAAGGCTCGTTCAGTACATCCGCGCCGGCGGTTCGGTGGCCTACCTCCGACCCGCTTCTCCGGAAACGTCGTAGGCGAATGCGAGCATCGGGCCCTGAACCCTTGATCGAAGGAGAAGCCCATGTCGTTCCAGGCCTATTTGGACACCATCGAGGACAAGACCGGTCTGGTCCCGCGTGAGCTGGTCGACCTCGCCAAGGAGAAGGGGCTCGACGATCCCTCGGTCAAGGCCGGCACCATCATCCAGTGGTTGAGCGACGACCACGGGCTGGGGCGCGGCCACGCGATGGCCTTGGTCCACGTCATCAAGAAGGGGCCGAGGATCGACGCCGAGCACGTGGGCGCCTCGGGCAGCCACCGGGACGAGTCGGCGGAGCTCTGGCTCGACGGCAAGGCGAGCAACCCGAACAGGACCTGAACCCGTCAGTCGGTGACGGTGATCGCTCCCGAGGGACAGACATCGGCGGCCTCGTCCACCCGGGTACGCAGCGCGGGCGGGGGCGCGGGCTCGGACAACACGACCCGTCCGTCCTCCGGCTCCTGGTCGAAGACCTCGGGCGCGGTCAAAGCGCACATCCCCGCGCCCACGCACACCGTCCGATCCACCCGCACCCTCACGCCGACCCACTCCCCCAGGTGACCGGGAGCCGGTGGACACCGTAGATGGCCATGTCCTCTCGTGTGGGCACCTCGCTCTCGGGCACCGCCATCCGAAGTGTGCGAAACCGGGCGAGCAGCGCGGGCAGGACCACCTGCATCTCGACCCGGGCGAGCTGTTGGCCCAGGCACTGGTGGATCCCGTGACCGAAGGCGAGGTGCCCGCCGGTCGACCGGTGTGGATCGACCGTGTCCGGTTCGGGGAACACCTTCGGGTCGCGGTCGGCCGCGGCGATCGACACCGTGACGGTCTCCCTCGCCCGGATCCGGTGCCCGCCCAGCTCCAGGTCCTCCAGCGCCGTCCGCAGCGTGTGGGGAACGATGCTCAGGTACCGCAGCAGTTCCTCGACGAGGCGGGGGCCGCTGTCCGGTTCATCACGCAGTGCCTCCGCCTGCTCGGGGTGGGTCAGCAGGTGGAAGGCGCCCAGGCCGATCATGTTGGCCGTGGTGTCCAGTCCGGCCCCCAGGAGCAGGAAGGCGATGTTGGTGAGTTCGTCCTCCTCCAGTTCGCCCCCCGCGACCAGAGCGCCGAGGAGGTCGTCTGTGGGCTCTTCGCGTTTGTCGTCCACCAGTCGCTTCAGGAAATCCCGCATCGCGACGAAGGCGGCCATCTTGTCCTCCCTGGAGGAGTCCACCCGGGACACCGCCGCCACGGTCCGTTGGAACCGGTCCACGTCCCCTTGAGGAACCCCGAGGAGTTCGCCGATGACGAGGGCGGGCACCGGTGAGGCGTACGCCTCCACCAGGTCCAGCGGCGGGCCCCGGTGTTCCATCCGGTCGAGGTGTTCTTCGGTGATCTCCTCGACGCGCGCGGTCAGCCGGCGCATCCGCCGGACGGTGAACTGCCCGGTGAGCAGCCGACGGTAGCGGGTGTGCTCGGGCGGGTCGTGGCTGAGGAACATACCGCGTGGCGCCGGCCGGGGCGGCGCGGTGACGTCCGTTCCCGGTGAGGGGTCGTGCCGAATCTCGTTGCGGGTACTGAACCGGGGGTCGGCCAGGACCTGTCGAACTTGCGCGTGCCCGGTCACCAGCCAACCGGTGTGGCCGTCCGGGTAGGCCAGTCGGCTGACCGGGTCCTGGCCGCGCAGCCTGGCCAGCTCCACGGGAGGGTCGAAGGGTGTCGGGCGTCGTGTGGGTAATGAGGTGGGCCGGGTGGTGTCCTCGGTCATCTTCGGATCTCCCCTGGAACTCATCGGTCACCGACTCGGGTCGCGGTCACGACCCGCGGGTTCATGGGCGGAACCTCGTCTCGTGGAGCACGGCGAGGAAGAACTCCTCGGCCTCGCGCACCGTGCCGCCCTTGGGGTGGGTGTTCAGGTGGGTCACGACCGCACCGGCGAGGATCTGCCGAACGATCTCCAGATCGGTGTCCTGCGGGAACCGGCCGCGCTCCTTCTCCTTGTGCAACACCTCGCGGATCACGGCGTTGCGCGGCTCGACGCTGACCTCCCGGAACACCGCGGCGAACTCCGGGTGATCGTGGCCCGCGGGCATCAGGCGCAACGTCAGACTGCGGATCCGCTCGTTCTCGGGCGCCTCCAACGACCGGGCCCACCAACCGAGCAGTTCCTCGATGTCCCGCGGCTGGGGTATCTCCTTCGGTCGGAACCCGAAGGTCCAGTGGATCGCCGCGATGTGCAGTTCGGTCCGATCGCCGTAGCGCCGATAGACCGTCGGCCGGCTCACCCCGGCACGTTTGGCGACCTGGTCGATGCCCGCGCCGTCGATACCCGCCTCGATCAGCAGGTCCGAGGCGGCCTTGAGGATGGCCTCGTCGGCCGCACCGCTTCGGGGACGGCCGACTCTGGATGGGCTCGACTGTGTCATATCAAATAAGTTACATGACACATCTGTAATGGATCAAGGCCGGAAGTCGACCGTGAATGCCTCCCCCACCCCGGTCAGTCGGCCGGGTCGGCTTCCTCCACCGGCGCGTCGGCTCGGGTGACCAGGTCGCGGATCCGCTCGGAGAACTCGTAGGGAGCCAAGTGGCCCGCACCCTCCAACACGTCCACGTCGGCGTCCAGGAACCGTCGGGCCGGACCGTGCAGACGCGCCGGCGAGAAGAACACGTCCTCCGAACCGGTCGCCACGATGACGTTCTTCCTCTGCCAGGCCAGCAGCGACTCGGCCGGCAACGGACCCGGCGCCAGACTGGTCTTGCAGCATTTGCCCACCATCGTCATCCAGGACGCGAACGGGTGGACCGGGTACCGGAAGTCGGGTCCGCTCATGAAGTTCAACAGCCGGGTGCTCTTGTCCTCCCTGGGGCCGATCATCCACGGCAGGGTGACCCGCATGAGTTCGGGGGAGGTCGCCGGTGGGGTCAGCCCCGCCGCACCCACCAAAACCATCCCCTTGACCAGGGAGCTCGGCTCGCCCGCCAGGGCCACGGCGGCACCGAGGGAGTGCCCCAGGATGATCGCGGGCCGGTCCACGAGCCGGGGCAGCACCTCGTCGAGCCAGTCCCCGTAGGCCTGGGCGCGGTGGCCGCGAGGGCGCTTGCCACAGCTCAGACCCGGTTGTCCGGGCAGGTCCACCAGGATCACGTCCCGCTCGGCGGACATGTCGGAGGCTGGCGAGGCGCTCAGGGCGCTGTTGAAGTTGGTCCCGCTGAGCACCACCACCGGAGCACCGGGGCCACCCTCGAAACGGAAGGCCCGGGTGGGTCCGATGGACGTGGAGAGTTCGGGAAGTGACCGGAGCCCGGGCAGTTCGGTGAGTCGTTCCTCACACCAATCGCGCACGGCCCGCTCCGCGAGGTCCGAGCGGTAGATGCGGGCACCGTGGACGGTGGTCTCGGTCATCGGGCACCTGGTTTCGGGTAGGGGTCGGCCATCGCCGACCAGACTTCCCGGCACACCTGATGAGGGACTCTACGCCCACACGCGAACACCGGCCACCACAGTGGCGATCCGAGACCGACTCGTTGGCAAAGGGTTATTTTGCCTGATCAGGGGCTATATTGGCACCTGCACTCATCGGGCACTTCGGTCCACGTTCAGCGAGGGAAAAGCGGCCGGAACTGGACATACTCGTTCGCATCAACGACCATGGGCGCGGCGTCACATGACGCAATAGGTGTGCCGGGAAGACTGGTCGGCGTCCTTACCGACTCATGTCCCCGGAGCCCGACGCCATGACGCCACACCACCCTGAGCTGTCACGCAGCCTGCGCAGAGACCGATTCGCGGAGCGGTCCGAACTACCGGACGAACATGGTCTCCCCCTCGGCACCAACGGTTACACCACCTCTTGGGGCACCAACGCGCACGGTGAACTCAGTGCCTGCCCACCTGGGCCCATTTGACGACACCCCCGTGACCCATCTTCCGCTCCGTCACACCGTGTTCGTCTCCCGGGTCTCTCCGGCCACGCGCACGGTGATCAGCCGTGAAAGGACAGTGGCGTGGTGCTGCTGCTTCTCCTCATCGTGCTCGCCGTGACCGTCGCGAGCACACCTTTACTGAACCGCTTGCTGGGCCGAAACGCGGGTTGGCCCATCGCCACCGTGTTCCTCGCCCTGACCGTGGTGGTCGCCCTACAGGCACCTCAGGTGTTGGGTGAGAGCGCCCCCTTGGAGTACACCCGGCCTTGGATGCCGAGCCTGGGAGTCGACCTGCACCTGCGCATGGACGGCCTGAGCTGGCTGTTCACCATGCTGGTGACCGGTATCGGAACCCTGATCATGGCCTACTCCACCCGGTACTTCCCCCCTGGGCGCAGACTCGGCTTCTACTGCCTGATGAGCGTGTTCGCGTTCGCGATGACCGGTCTGGTCCTGGCCGACGACGTCGTGTTGCTCTTCGTCTTCTGGGAGCTCACCACGATCGCGTCGTTCTACCTGATCGGTCTCTCCGGACTCACCGCCGATCGACCGGCGATCCGCACCTTCCTTCTCACCGCGATGGGTGGGATGGCCCTGTTGGGCGCCGTCGCTCTCCTGGTCATACGTACAGGGACGACCCAGCTGAGCGCGATCCTGGCCGATCCCTCCTGGACCCAGGACAAGGTGTTCGTCTCCGTGGTGGCGCTGCTGGTGATGGTGGCGGTGTTCACCAAGTCGGCCCAGTTCCCGTTCCATTACTGGCTGCCGGACGCCATGGCCGCGAGCACCCCGGTCAGCGCCTACCTGCACGCCGCCGCCATGGTCAAGGCCGGCATCTACCTGGCGATGCGGTTCACCCCGGCGTTCGCGGACGTGTTCCTGTGGAACGCGCTGCTCATCACCGCCGGGCTGACCACCGCCCTGATCGGCGCGTTCTTCGCGATCCAGCAGAACGACCTCAAGCGCCTGGCCGCCTTCTCCACGGTCAGCCAACTGGGGCTGCTGGTCGCGGTGATCGGGGTGGGCACCCCGGAGGCCTTGGTCGCCGCGTCGGTGCACACCGTGGCCCACGCCCTGTTCAAATCGGCCCTGTTCATGGTGGTCGGCCTGGTCGACCATCAGACCGGCACACGCGACATTCGCAGGCTGGGGGGCCTACGCCACCGGATGCCGGTCACGGCGACGATCGCCACGCTGTCCGCCCTGTCCATGGCGGGCATCCCGCCCCTGCTCGGTTTCATCAGCAAGGAGAACCTGTTCGAAGCGTTCCTGCACGCCCCCGGTCCGGGCTGGTTCGGCCCGCTCGCCGGAGTGGTCGCTGTGGGCGCTTCGGTGTTCACGTTCGCCTACTCCTTCCGGTTCGTCTACCGCACCTTCTTCGGTGCTTCCCGAAGCGAAGAGGGAACCAGGGAGGCCACGGCCGGTGAGGCCCGGATCGGCTTTTGGACCCCCGCCATCATCGCCGCGTTCGGCGGCGTGCTGCTGGGTCTGACCGTCCCGGTCTTGGACCCACTGGTCAACACGGTGGCGGCCGACACCACACACACGGTGGTCGACACCCACCTGGTGCTGTGGCACGGCTTCAACGCCGCACTGTTCATGTCGATGGCGGCGGTCGGCCTGGGCGCCTTGGTGGCCTGGAGGTCCCGTGCCGGTGACGCCATGGCCGGACGCGACCTCGTTCCGTTCACCGGGGTAGGGATCTTCGAAGCCCTCTACGGTGGAATCATCCGCGCGGGAAGGCGAGTGGGCGATCTGACACGGTCCGACTCCCCCGCCTTCCACCTGGGCACACCGATGATCGTCATCATCGGGCTGACCTGCGTGATTTCCGTGGTGGGCCTGGAGCTCCCCCCGGTGGCCGGGCAGACCGCGCTCGGTCTCGACTGGTTGTTGGTGGGCCTGATGGCCGTCGCCGTCGGCTCCGCCGTCGTCACCCGGTCCCGAATGGCGGGCCTGGCGCTGGTGGGTGTCGCCGGTTTCACCACCGCCCTGTGGCTGTTCTTCCTCGGCGCCTTCGACGTCGCCCTCACCCAGTTGCTGGTGGAGATCCTGACGGTGGTCGTGGCGGTCCTGGTCCTGCGCCGGCTGCCCCGTCGCTTCCACTCGGTGAAGCGTCGCCGAACCGTACTGACCGCGGCCATCGCGATCGGCGCCGGCCTGTGCGCCGGAGTGGCCGCCTTCGCGCTCACCGGACGCCGTGAACTGTCCCCGGCCGCCGATTACTTCCTCGGCAACGCGCCCGAGGACACCGGCGGCACGAACGTGGTCAACACCATCCTCGTGGACTACCGGGCCCTGGACACCCTCGGCGAACTCACCGTCCTGGGTGTGGCCGGGCTGGTCATCATCGCGGTGCTGCGCTCCAGCGACCTGCTGCCCACCCACGGCTCGCGTCAAATCATCGTCGGCGCGACCAACGCGGCCTACGATCCGGCCGACAACACGGTGCTCATGCGCACTGTCGGTAGATTCCTCATGCCGTTGTTGGTCCTGTGGTCCCTTTACCTGCTGTTCCGTGGCCACAACGAACCGGGCGGTGGTTTCATCGCCGGTCTGGTCGGTGGCGCCGGGTTCGCCCTCGCCTACCTGGCCGCACCCAGCGACCGGGACGCGCGCATCCGTCTGGCCTATCCCGCGATCATCGGGGTCGGTGTCCTGGTCGCGGCGCTCTCGGGTGTCCTGGGCTTCGTGGACGGTTCCTTCCTCAAGCCACTGCACGCGGACATCCCGCTGGCCTGGGGCGGTCACTTCCACTTCACGACGGCGTTCGTCTTCGACATCGGTGTCTACCTGGCCGTCGTGGGGGTTCTGCTCACCGCCCTCAACGAACTCGGCCTGGAGCGGGGGTCCGACACGAGCGAGAGTCAGGAAGACCCTCCGACATCACAGGAGGGCGAGAAGCCGGTGAACGACACGAACGGCGCCTCCACCATGGACGGCGCCACCACCGGAGGTAAGCGATGACCCTCGCCATCACCATAGCCATCATGGTCGCCGGCGGTGTCTACCTGATGCTTCAGCGCGGCATGGTGCGCATCGTCCTCGGCCTGATCCTGGTCGGGCACGCGGTCAACCTGCTGATCATGTCGGCGGGCGGGGTGTTCCGCAGGGACCTGCCCCTGTTGCAGTTCGGCACCGCCCTCACGGCGGCCGACCCACTCCCCCAGGCGTTCGTGTTGACCGCGATCGTCATCGCCTTCTCCATCGCGATCTACATGCTCACCCTCGCCGCCTCCGGTAGCGACGACGACACGGAGGGGAACTCATGATCCCTGTGTTGCTTCCCCTCTTCGTAGCGGTCCCGCTGATCGGGGCGGGACTGCTCATCGTGGTACGCGGTCCGCTCTGGTTGCGTCGCGTCCTGCTGCTGGCTCCGAGCACCGCGGGAACGCTGGGCGGCGGTGGGCTGATCTGGCTCACCCGAGACGGCACGGTGTTCGCGCACAACGTGGGTCTGTGGCAGGACGGGATCGCCATCCCGTTCGTCGCCGACGTGTTCAGCGCACTGATGTTGTGGACGACGTCCTTGCTGGCGCTGGTGTGCTCCATGTTCGCGGTGGCCACCGGGGACGACCGGCAGTCCTTCTTCTCCCCGCTGGTGCTGGTGCTCACCGCCGGCGTGTCCGGCGCACTGCTCACCGGCGACATCTTCAACATGTTCGTGTTCATCGAGGTCATGTTGCTGCCCTCGTACGGGCTGTTGGCGATGCTGGGGGCCTTGGGCAGGCTGAAGGCCGGACGCATCTACGTCACCGTCAACCTATTGACGTCCACGATTTTCCTGGCCGGCGTGGCCCTGGTCTACGCCGTCGCCGGAACCGTACACCTGGGCGAGCTCGCCGGAGCGGCCAAGGAGTCGCCGTTGGTGGCGGTCGGCATGGGTGTGGTCATCCTCGCACTGGCGATCAAGGCCGCGGTCGTCCCCGTGCACGGCTGGTTGGCCCGTACCTATCCGGCGGCCTCCCCCGCGATCACGGCCCTGTTCTCCGGGCTGCACACAAAGGTCGCCATCTACGCGATCTACCGTCTGTACGCGGTGGTCTTCGACGGCGACTCCCGGTTCCTGTGGATCGGGGTGGTGGCCTTCACCCTCACCATGGTCATCGGTGTCATGGGAGCGGTCGGTGAGAACACCACCCGCTCCATCCTGGTCTTCCACATGATCAGTCAGATCGGGTACATCCTGCTGGGCGTGGCCCTGTTCACCGAGCTGGGCCTGATGGCGGGCATCTTCTACCTGATCCACCACATGATCGTGAAGGCGTCCCTGTTCCTGTCCACGGGGGCCATCGAGCACACTCACGGAACCGGCGCGTTGGACCGACTCGGCGGCGTCGCCAGACGCCAACCCCTCATCGGATTGGTGTTCATGGGAGCGGCCTTGTCCTTGGCGGGCCTCCCACCGTTCTCGGGGTTCGTCGCCAAGCTTTCCCTGATCCTGGCCGCCGTCGAGGATCAGCAGTGGACCGTGACGGCCGTGATGATCGCGGTCAGCCTCATCACGTTGATGTCCATGCTCAAGATCTGGGGTGGTGTGTTCTGGGGCAAGGAACCCTCCTCCTCGGAGGAAGACGTTCCGATGACCGCCGGGGCCAACGGGGGTTCCGTCCAGACGGTGACGAGGCCGAAGATCCGAATGACACTGATCCTTCCCGGCCTGGTGCTGACCGCGACCACCCTGTGTATCGGACTCGGCGCCGAGTTCCTGCTCGACCTGAGCGCGCAGGCCGCCGCGAACCTCTTGGACACGTCCACCTACGTCGAGGCGGTGCTGGGACGATGAACCACCTGAAGTGGGCGCTTCGGCTGCTCTGGTTCCCTTTCTACGCCGGGGGTGAGATCACCAAGACCTCCTTCCAGGTCATGTGGGACATCGTCACTCCTGGCAGTGCGTCGACACCCGCCTTCGTGGAGGTCCCGATCCGTGGCCGAACCGACTTCGAGGTGACGATGTTGGCCAATCTGATCTCCCTGACCCCGGGCACCGTCACGGTGGCCGTACGACACGAACCCTCCACCCTGTGGGTGCACGGGTTGTACGTGCAGGACCGCGAGTCCTTCCGCGAGGACATCCGTGCCATGGAGGACAGAATCCTCGCGGTCACCCGACCGCCCCGGTCCGCGGAATCGATCACCGCCGAGGGAGGAACCCGCTGATGCACGTCATCGACATCGGTCTGGCCGCGATCGTGGTGGCGATGGTCATCGCCACCTACCGCATTCTCACCGGTCCCTCCGCGGCCGACCGTGGCGCCGCCACCGACGTCATCTTCTTCGGGTTCGTCGGTCTGGTGGCCATGTTGGGCTTTCGCCTGGACACCGCACTGGTCGTGGACATCGTGCTGGTCTGCTCACTGGTCGGGTTCTTGGCCGCACTCTCCATGGCCCGACTGATCACCGGAGGCAAGCGATGAACGTGCTGTACCCGCTCGGAGTCGTCTGCATGATCGCGGGAGCCGTGGTGTTCCTGGTCGGTGCGGTCGGCCTGCTCCGACTCCGGGACTTCTACGCGCGGCTGAGCGGTGTCACCATCGCCGGGGCCCTGGGCACGGCGCTCCTGCTGCTCGGGCTCCTCTTGCACTACCCGACCGTGGAGAACACCATCAAGATCGGCCTCGCCCTGTTGATCCAGCTGTCGACCGCAGCGGTGGGCGGCAACGCCATCGCGCGTGCCGGCTACCTGACCGGGGTGGCACCGGTTGAGGACACGAAGTTCGACGACCTGTCCACAGCGACCACCGAAGGCCGAGACGAGGGCGCACTCTAGCCGGTCTCGGCAACACCGGAGCGAGCGGGTCCCGTCCTTGAGGGGAAGGCGGGGCCCGGCCGTATGAGCGCACGCAGACCCCCCGGCCAACAACGCCTTCACCCGATCCGATACCAGGGTTTTCGATGCGTTACAACACATCGGATCTTTCGGCCCCCCGCACAAACCGTGTGCTAGGTTGATCGAAGTTGCAGTAGTGACCCCGCATAAAGCTCCATCTTTTTCGGGCGCTCACCGCGGTGACGGGAAAATCGTCAAATCGCGGTTTTCTTCATGCTCCCGAACGAGAGGCACAATCTATGGCCACCGGTACCGTCAAGTGGTTCAACGGCGAAAAGGGCTTCGGCTTCATCGAGCAGGACGGCGGCGGCCCCGACGTCTTCGCCCACTACTCCGCCATCCAGGCCAACGGCTACCGCGAGCTCGCGGAAGGCCAGGCCGTCCAGTTCGACGTCACCCAGGGTGCCAAGGGCCTGCAGGCCGACAACATCACCCTGGTCTGAGAGAGCTGAGGCTCTTTCCATAGCAGGGGCCCGCCCTCAGGGCGCTGGGCCTCTGCCTTTCTTCTTTTCGGACCGGTTTTCTCGCCGTCGCGTCTCGACCGGCACCGGCCATCAACCACGCCCCGGATTCTCCGTGTGGGCAGTGGATCTCGCAGTATTATCCCGGCGCCGCCGGTGCTCAGCGTCGAGGTCGCAGCGACCTCCACGCCCGGCACGGGTCGTCGGTGGAAGGTTTACCTTGAACCACACGTCCCGTACCAACACCCGACGCCCCCGTCCCTCCGGGGAGTACGGCCGCAGGCGCCCTCGTAGCTCCTTCGGTGGCGGCCCCCGTCAGGGCGGCAACCGAGAAGGCGGCCGAGGCCGTTTCGACGGCGGACGCTCCTCCGGTGAGTTCGCCCTCCCCACCACGGTCACTCCCGGGCTCGACCCGGTAGAGGCCTTCCAGGACCTGGACATGCCCGACCCGCTGAAGTCGATGCTGACGCGCCAGGGCCTGACCACTCCGTCGGCGATCCAGGCGGCCACCCTGCCGAACTCGCTGGCGGGCCGCGACGTCTTGGGCCGCAGCCAGACCGGGTCGGGCAAGACGCTGGCCTTCGGGCTGTCCCTGCTCGCCCGTCTCGACGGTCGCAAGGCCGAGTCGCGGCACCCCCTCGCGGTGGTGCTCGCCCCGACCCGTGAGCTCGCCCAGCAGGTCACCGACTCGCTCACCCCGTACGCCCGTTCGGTGCGGGTGCGCATGGCCACCGTGGTGGGCGGCATGCCCATCCACCGCCAGGCGCGCTCCCTGCACCAGGGCGTGGAACTCGTCGTCGCCACCCCGGGTCGTCTGCGCGACCTGATGGAGCGCGGCGACTGCGTCTTGGACCAGGTGGAGGCCACCGTCCTGGACGAGGCCGACCAGATGACCGACATGGGCTTCATGCCGCAGGTCACCGCGATCCTCGAAGAGGCCCCCGCCGGCGGTCAGTGCCTGCTGTTCTCGGCGACCCTGGACCGCAACGTGGACCGTCTGGTCCGCCGCTTCCTCAACGACCCGGTGGTGCACTCGGTCGACCCCTCCGAGGGCACCGTCACCACGATGGAGCACCACCTCCTGCACGTGTCCCCCGCGGACAAGCAGGCCACGGCGACCCGCATCGCCGCCCGTGACGGACGGGTCATCATGTTCCTGGACACCAAGCACGCCGTGGACCGGATGGCCCAGTACCTGCTGGACAACGGCGTCCGGGCCGCGCCCCTGCACGGCGGCCGTTCCCAGCCCCAGCGCACCCGCACCCTCAAGCAGTTCAAGGAGGGCACGGTCACCGCGCTGATCGCCACCAACGTCGCCGCGCGCGGCATCCACGTGGACGACCTCGACCTGGTGGTCAACGTGGACCCGCCCACCGACCACAAGGACTACCTGCACCGTGGCGGCCGTACCGCCCGTGCCGGCGAGTCCGGCAACGTGGTCACCCTGGTGCTGCCGAGCCAGCGTCGCGGCATGGCCCGCATGATGTACCAGGCGCGTGTCGACGCCCAGGTCTCGCAGGTGCACCCCGAGGACCCGGAGCTCGCCCGCATCACCGGTGCCCGTGAGCCCTCCGGTGAGCCGGTGACCCTGCCCCGTGGCCGCGAGGACAACCCTCGTCGTGGCCCGCGCGGTGGGGGCTACGGCGGCGGTGGCTACAACGGTGGGCGCAACCGTCGCCCGCGTCGCCCCTCGGCGAGCCGCGGCCGGGACTGACGTACCGGCCCGCGTACGCGAACACATGAGGACCCCGTCCCGTCCAGGTCACCCGACCCGGACGGGGCGGGGTTCTTCGTCATGGTCCCTTCCCGGTCGGGAGCGTAGGCGCTAGCCTGCCCTGGACGTCGTCATCCGCTCATCGGATGCCTCAACCCGCACCCCCAGCGAGGCTCCATGCACTCCAGCACCACCGCCCGCACCGGAGCCCAGGGCGCGCTGGTCCTCGCAGCCCTCTTCCTCGTCGCCGCCTGTCTGCGCCCGGCCCTGACCTCGGTCGGTTCGGTCCTGGGGCAGATCGGCGACACCACGGGGTTGTCCGGCTCCGCGTTGGGGCTGTTGGGAGCGCTTCCGCTCCTCGGCTTCGCCGTCGTCTCACCCTTGGTCCACGGGCCGGCGTCCCGCTGGGGCGTGGACCGGGTGGTGCTGGTGGCGATGGTGGTGCTGTGCGCGGGGATCGTCCTGCGTTCCCTGCCGCCGCTGCCCGCCCTGTGGATCGGCACCGCGTTGATCGGCGCCTCGGTGGCGGTCGGCAACGTGCTGGTACCCGCCATCATCCGGCGGGACCAACCCTCCCGGATCTCCCTGTTGACCGGGGTCAACACCTCCGTGATGAACGCGTCGGCCGCCCTGGCCGCCGGCCTCGCCGTGCCGTTGTCGCTGCTGTTGGGGAGTTGGCGGCCGGCGCTGGGCCTGTGGGCGGGCCTGGTGGCGGTGGCCGTCCTGGTGTGGGCGGTGCGGATGCGCCGGGTACCCGGGCCCGAAGTTGTCGGGGCCGTCGGCGTCACCCACGAAGTACCCGAACGGTCGGTGTGGACCTCCGCCAAGGCCTGGCAGGTCACCGTCTTCATGGGGTTGCAGTCCACCACCTACTTCACCCTCA
Source organism: Nocardiopsis sp. NPDC006832 (assembly GCF_040635885.1). Classification (NCBI taxonomy): domain Bacteria; kingdom Bacillati; phylum Actinomycetota; class Actinomycetes; order Streptosporangiales; family Nocardiopsidaceae; genus Nocardiopsis; species Nocardiopsis sp. NPDC006832. The sequence goes on from NZ_JBEYLC010000027.1 coordinate 38,388, forward strand.
TGAACTGGCTTCCCACCGTGGAGGCCTCTCGGGGCGTCGCTCCCACCACGGCCGGCTGGCACCTGTTCGGCTTCCAACTGGCGGGCATCGTGGCGGGCCTGGCCATCACCACGCTGATGGGACGTCGGGCCGAGCAGCGTCCGGCCTGCCTGGTGGTGAGCGTGGCCATGGTGGTGGCCATGGCCGGACTGGTGTGGGCGCCCGGGTGGGGGCTGCTGTGGGTCCTGCTGGCGGGGGCGAGCACGGGTGGCGCCATCGTGGTGGCGCTGGCGCTCATCGCGCTCCGCGGTGGCACGCACGGAAGGACCATCCGCCTGTCCGGGATGGCGCAGTCCATGGGCTACCTGTTGGCCGCCGGCGGCCCTGTGGCCGCGGGCACGCTCGGACAGGCCATGGGTGTGTGGGAACCGGTGCTGTTGCTGGTGGGCGCCCTCGCGCTGGCGCAGGTGGGCGTTTCCCTGTTGGCCGGTCGACCCGAACGAAGCCCCCGAGCACGGGAACGCTCCGACCGCTGAGGGCATGGAGGGCCCAGGGCATGGAGAAGGGCGCCCCCGCCGGTCCCCGTCAGACGGTGACGGATCCGGTAGGGGCGCCCCTGGGAGTGCCGGGCGGTGTCCGGGAGAGGAGGAAACACCGCCCAGGGAAGGACCGCCCGCTCTCTGCTTCGAGCGATCCGTGGTCGACGGCTACAGCGAGATGCCCAGTGCCCAGGTCATCAGGCCGTACATGGTGCCGAGGATGAGGAACAGGGCCACGAGGTTGAGCCAGACGCCGCCCTTGATCATCTCGCCGATCTTGACGTAGCCCGAACCGAAGGCGATCGCGTTCGGCGGGGTCGCCACCGGGAGCATGAAGGCCATGGTGGCGGCGAGCGCGACCGGGACCACCAGGGCGAGGACGTCGATGTCCATGCCCATGGCCACGCCACCCATGATCGGCAGGAACGTCGCCGCCGTCGCGGTGTTGCTGGTGAGCTCGGTGAGGAACAGGACCAACGCGCTGACGGCCAGGATCAGCACCCAGGTGGGCACCCCGGACAGGAAGGAGACCTGGGCGCCGACCCAGGCGCTCAATCCGGAGTCGGTGAACTGGGCGGAGATGGCCAGCCCGCCACCGAAGAGGAGCAGCACGCCCCAGGGAAGCTTGACCGCCGTCTCCCAGTCCATCAGGGGGGTCTTACGGTCCACGGGCAGGAGGAAGAGCAGGACCGCTACGGTCATCGCGACACCCGCGTCCGTGACGTTGCCCAGCCAAGGAGCCACGGCGGCGACCGGACCCAGGTCGGCGATCATCGGGATGAAGATCCAGGACAGGGCGGCGAAGGCGAACACCGCCAGCACGAGCTTCTCACCACGTGACATGGCGCCCATCTTGGTGAGTTCCTCGCGGATCATCTCCTGGGCGCCCTCGACCTTCTTCACCCCCGGCTTGAAGAGGCGGGTCAGGACGAACCAGGCGATCAGCATGAAGACCGCGGCCAGCGGCACACCGGCCATCATCCACTGACCGAAGCCGATCTGGATGTCGTGGTTGTCGGCGAGGTAGCCGACCATCAGGACGTTGGGCGGGGTACCGATCAGAGTGGCGACCGAGCCGATGGACGAGGAGTAGGCGATGCCCAGCATGAGGGCGGTCGCGAAGTTCGCGTCCGTACGTCCGCCACGGAACTGGGCGATCAGCGCGACGACGGAGAGGCCGACCGGCAGCATCATCACGGCGGTGGCGGTGTTGGACACCCACATGGTGATGAAACCGGTGGCGATCATGAAGCCGCCGACCAGGCCGACCGTGTTGGAACCGACCTTGGAGACGATCGTCAGGGCGATGCGCTTGTGCAGGTTCCACTTCTGCATCGCCAGGGCCAGCATGAAGCCGCCCATGAACAGGAAGATCGTGTCGGAGCCGTACGCGGAGGCCACGTCCCCGACCTCCGCGCCCTCCACCATCAGCGGGAAGAGCACCAAGGGCAGCAGGGAGGTCACCGGGATCGGCAGGGCCTCGGTGGCCCACCAGATGGCGATCCAGACGGTGACTGCGGCGACGACCGAACCGTTGACGGACATGACCTCTTCGGTCTCGCCGTCACCCAGCGGCAGTGGCATCTCCGGCATCACGAGGAAGACCAGGAGACCGAGCAGGGGACCGAGAACGAGTCCGATGACACGACCGCGGGTCATCCCCTGCGAGGATTTCTCCTCGGGTTTGACCGGCGTTGTGTCGGGGGTATCGACGCCCTTCTGGGTCGCCATGGGTTCCTCCTCCATTGAGCGCCGGATGTGTACGGCACCCTTCTTCGGAGGGCTGCTCGCGGGTTGCCGCGAGATTGCCTCCGGGTTACGTCTTGACTCAATAGATAGTCAGTTCACAAAGGGGTGTGTGCAACGCAACTCACTGTTTCTTTGGATTCCTCTGACATTGGGCGACGTTGGGTATAAACCGTGGGACACGGAGTGAGGTGGGGTGACCCCCTGACCCCACACTCGACCCCGTCTAAGCTGCGGGTATGCGATCGTCCGGACCGACCAGACGGGCCGCCCTGTTGGGCGGTCTCGGTGCCCTCTCCATCGCGGCCGTGAGCGGCTGCGCGAGCGACCCCGCACCGGAACTCGGTCGGATCGTCGTCGCGACCGGCCCCCCTGGAGCCGTCTACCGCGAGATCGGCGCCGCCCTCGCGCGACTGTTGGACGAACACCTGCCCGACCAAGAGCTCGTCACCGTCGAGACGGGCGCCTCCCACGACAACCTGCGCATGTTGGCCGAGGACGAGGCCCACCTCGGCCTCGCCAACCTCGACTCGGTGCTCGCCACCGACATCACCACGGAAGGATCCGCGATCAGCGCGGTGGGCAGGCTCTTCGACAGCTTCGTCCACCTGGCCGTGCGCGAGGACTCCCCCGTGCGGTCGCTCTCCGACATCGAGGGGATGCGGGTCTCCCTGGGCACCGTCAACTCCGGCACCGAGTTCACCGCCGCGCAGATCCTGGAGGTCACCGGGGTGCGGCCCGAGGAGGTACGACTCGACCAGGCCGAATCCGCCGCGGCCCTCGACGCCGGGGACATCGACGCGATGTTCTCCCTGACGGGACTCCCCACCCCCGCGATCGCCGACCTCGCCGAGGAACGAGCCCTGCGGCTGGTCGATCTGGCCGACACCGCCGACGCGATGGTCGGCGTGTACCCGGAGTCGTACTTTTCCGCGACCATCCCCGCCACCACCTACAGCGGCATCCCCGCCTGCCCCACCATGTCCATCCCCAACCTGCTGCTGTGCCGCCGGGACCTGCCGGACGAACTCGTTCGACGGATCACCGAAACCGTGTACACCGGCGCCGCACGCCTGGCCGAACAGCGCCCGGAAGCCGCACAGATCAACGTGCGCACCGGGATCTCCACCGGCATCGTGCCCCTGCACCCCGGGGCCGAGCAGTGGTACCGGGAGAACAAGCCCGCGTAGTACCGGGCCCCACCTCAGGGCCGGGGAGGCTCATCGTCATCGGATTCCTTCGGGGGGTCGGCCGGTGGCAGGACGATGACCACCCCGAGCCCATGGCGCCCGTCCTCGGCCAGTCCGTCACCCAGGACGAGCCGTCCACCGGACTCCCGAACCAGGTCGGCGACGATCGCCAGCCCCAACCCCGTCCCCTCGATGTTCTGGTGGCTGGGAGAGCGCCAGAACCGGCCGAGGGCGGCCTCACGCTCCTCCTCCGGCAACCCCGTGCCGTTGTCGAACACCCCGATCCGTACCTCCTCGCCGTCGTCGGCACGGATCTCGATCCGGTCGCCGCCGGAGAGCCGCATGGCGTTGCTGAACAGCTCGTCGAGGATGCTGCCCAGGCCGCCCGCAGGAGCCTGCGCCCACACCTGTTCGGGCAGGTCGGTGACGACCTCGATCCCGCGCGACTCCCCCAGGGCGCGCCACCTGGGGACCCGGGTCTCGACCAGGGCCGTCAACTCCACCGCCTCGCTGCCGGTGACGCTCTCCAACCGGGTGGCGGCCAGCAGCGAATTGAGCATCCGATGCATCATCGTGGTCTCCTCGATCGCCACGGCGTGCGCCTCCACCGCGTCCTCCCCCTTGAGGTAGGGCGCCAGGTTCTCCACCGACAACCGCAGACTCGCCAGAGGGTTGCGCAGCTGGTGGGAGGCCTCCGAGACGAACGCGCGCTGCCGCTCCAGGGCCCGGCGCACCACGTCGACCATGGTGTTGAAGGATTCGGTGAGCCTGCGCAGCTCGGATGGGCCGCGTTCGGCGTCCACGTGCACGTCCAGGTCGCCCGCGGTCACCGCGGTGGTGGCCTCGTCCAGCCGATGGACGGGTTGCAGCACCCACCAGGACAGCGGCAACGAGGCCGCCACCAACAGGGCCAGCGGAACCAGGCTGAGCAGGGTCATCCACCCCCACGCGGTGAGGATGTCGGCGCCCAGTCCATCGGTGGAGGAGACCAGCACCACGGCACCGGCGACCTCGCTGTCACGACCGATCGGTTCGGCCACCACCAGCGGATCGGAACTCCACGGCCATACCGTGGTCGGTGGCTCCGGACGTTCTCCGGCCAGGGCCGCGGTGATCCCCGCCCCCATGTCCACGTCCGCGACCAGGGCTCGCATCCGCTCACGGTCTCCGGACCCGGTCACGACCTCCCCGTCGGGGGCGACCACGACCGTCGGGATCCCGTAGAGCTGCTCGTATCGGGACATCTCCTGGGCCAGGGCGTTGTCCCGGTCGGTCTCCAGCGCGGTGCGCGCGAGCGCCGCGAAACGACCGGCGTCCCCCAGCCGGTCGACGTACACCTCCTGGGTCTGCTGTTGGGCGATCACCGCACCCAGAGGCGCGACAACGGCTCCGACCAGTACGAACGCCACCGGCAACAGGATCGTCAGCAGACGCCTGAGCATGGGTCAGTCCCCGTCGAGCACGTAGCCGACCCCGCGCACCGTACGGATGTGCACGGCGTCCCCCACCTTGTTGCGCAACGAGGCGATGTGGGTGTCCAGGGTTCGTGAGGAGGCCTCCCAGGCGGCGCCCCACACCTGGTCCAGGATCTGGTCCCGGGCCACCACGTTCGGCGCACGGGCGACCAGCAGGCGTAGGAGATCGAACTCCTTACGCGTCAGTTGCAGGGGTTCGCCGCCGAGTTCGGCCTCCCTGGAGTCGACATCGATGACCAGGTCACCGACCCGCAGCGGCGGGTTCTCGGGCTCGGGTTCGGCCCGCGCCGACCGGGTGCGTCGTAGTACCGCGTCGATGCGCGCGAGGAGTTCGGCCACCCCGAAGGGTTTGACCACGTAGTCGTCGGCCCCGGCTCGCAGGCCCCGCACCCGGTCACGTTCCTCGCTGCGCGCGGTCACCGCGATGATCGCGGTCTGGGGGCGCCGACGCAGGCGGCGCAGGAGGTCGATCCCGTCGGCGTCGGGAAGTCCGAGGTCGAGCAGGACGACGTCCGCGGCCGGCGCCGTGAGCGCCCGCTCCGCGGTGGCCACCCGTTGGACGTCGAAGGAGGCGGAGCGCAGCGCGGTCACCAGCCCGCGTGCCACCCGGTCATCGTCCTCGACCACGAGAATACGCATGGCTAGCCATAGTAGGCAGTGTTCACGGCGGGCGGCCCCACTCCACGCCCTCACCCCCACCGAGGGATGTACGGAGCGGCCTCCCGCACCCTCCGCCCGACACCGGGAACCTCGTATCCCGGCCCCCGAAACCACTCCGCGGTCTGCTCCAAAGAAGCATCGACTCTCCACCCACCGATCAGCGGGGTACCGCACGAGGCTAGAAGAGAAAGCCCTTCGGGAGAATGGATCCGAGGAAACAACAACGGCCGCCCAGCATCGTTGGTGGGCGGCCGTGTCGAAAGGAGGATCAGGCGGCGTGCACCGCGGACCTGTCCTCCGAGCGGACACGGCGGCGACCCCACGGCATCACGCTGTCGACGGCGAAGCGGCCACCGGCGAAGCCCAGGGCCAGCGCGGCGGCGGCCATGACGAGAGGCAATTCGAAGCCGCCGACCAGCGGGTCTCCGACGTGGGCGAAGAAGTAGGCGCCGCCCATCATGAGGGCGAGCAGCACCCCGGCGACGGGCAGGGCGAACCCGACGATGAGCGCCACCCCGGCGCCGACCTCGATGCCCACGCCCAGCAGGGCGGCGAACTGCGGGAAGGGGATGCCCATCGCCTCGAAACCGCCGGCGGTGCCCTGGAGGTCGGTGGCCTTGGGCAGCCCGTGGGCGATGAAGACGACACCGACGACGACGCGAGCGATCAGGGCGGTCAGGTCGCTGATCATGGTTTTGGGTGTCTGTTCGGTCATGGTGCGTTCCTGTTCTGTGAGCGGGTGTCCCGGTGGTCGAGGTCGGCGTCCGGTTCCAACACTTGAGACCACAACCTTTTGCCGGGAAACAACAGGATAATGCGTATCCGCTCGCGTACATAGCGTGCCGAGCGGAGAAGTTACGATCCCCACACGACCGCCCTGCTCAGGATGGATAACAGAATCCGGCTCAGTTCCGGACTCCAGGCCCCTTCGGGTCCGGGTACCGCGGCTCCTCGTCGTGGGGGTCCAGCGAACCCAACATCGCCTCGGAGATCTCGCGCAGCTGTCCGACCTGCTCCCGGGTGAGCGTGTCGAACACCAGGCGTCGCACCTCTTGGACGTGCCCGGCGGCCGCCTCGCGCAGCGTCTCCATCCCCTTGTCGGTGAGTTCGACGAGGGTCGTGCGCCGGTCCCCCGGACGCTTGAAGCGGCGGATCATCTCCTCCGCCTCCAGGCGCGCCGCCGCATGCGACAACCTGCTGGGCGAGGAGCGCAGCAGGCGGGCCAGACGCGTCATCGTCAGTTCCCGCTTCGGGGCCTCGGAGAGCATCGCCAGGATCTGGTAGTAGGCGTGCGGCATCCCGGAATCATGCCTGAGCTGACGATCCAGGGCCCCGTCCAGCAGGTGCACGGCCATGAGGAAGGTGCGCCAGGTCCGCTGCTCGTCATCATCGAGCCACCGTGTCTCGGTCATCGGACCCGAACCCTCCGAACCACTCGAACACTCGATCACGTCGCCGGCCGCCGACCGAGCCCACTGGTCTGGTCCGAACCGAGGCGATCCCCATCGTCCCGGCACATGGGGGGACGCTCCTCTCGACCTCGGATCCGCGGCCGCTCACACCCCGCCGACCTATGGTTTCGGGGGCTTTCCGCAACGCTACTACGCCGTAACGTACGCCGGCCCGAGCACGCGCGAACCCGTCCCGCTCGTACGGGAACCCGTGACCGGTACAGGTGCCTCGGCCCGCCGACGGCCGCGCACTCCCGGGTTTGGGCACAAGCCCGCCGAGTGGCCGATTCGTCCCCGATCGGATGGGCGTCTTCCCAGCGCACAAAGCCATCAAACACACGAAAAGGTCTACCGACCTCGGCCCGGTTCTGCGAGACTCCCCAACATGACGGGCACACACAACCCTGCCGACGCGAGGACCGTGGAGGATCTGCTCCGCATCGACGGACGGATCAAGTACGTGCACTTCTGGGGCCATGAGCCATCACCGGATGGGCTCACGGCCACCTGCCTCTCCCAATGGTGGCCGGCCGACTTCACCGTCGACGGCGTCACCTATCGCACCGCCGAGCACTTCATGATGGCCGAGAAGGCGCGACTCTTCGGTGACACCGAGGCCGCCGAACGGATCGTCGCCGCCGAACACCCCAAGCAGGCCAAGGAGATCGGACGCGAGGTCGGGGACTTCGACGAGGAGACCTGGGAGCGCGAACGCTTCGGGATCGTCGTCCGAGGCAACCTCGCCAAGTTCGGTCAGAACGAGGATCTGCTGGAGTATCTCCTGGGCACGAAGGAACGGGTCCTGGTCGAGGCCAGCCCCCGCGACCGCGTGTGGGGGATCGGGATGGGACGGGAGAACGAGAACGCCGAACGTCCCAAGTACTGGCGCGGGCGCAACCTGCTGGGCTTCGCGCTGATGGAGACCCGTGCCCGACTGACCGCCGAACAAGCCGCCTGACCCATCGCCATTCGCCCACGCGGGGCCCGGAGGGACCACCTCCGGGCCCGTTTCGTCCCTTAGGCCCCATCCCGATCGGCTGTTCTCCCCGATTTCACCCCGGGTCCGGCCGATCACCCTCCTCGGCCCTGCCCACCGGCGTAGAGTCCGCACACGCGAACATCACGGTGCCCCGGCACCACGGCGTGTCGACCGTCCCCGGGCCACCGTCCTCGCCTCGTCCAGGACCACACCCAGGGGATTCCCATGGCCTATTACCGAATCCAACTCAACGACGGCACCAGTCACACCCTCCAAGCGGTGCGCATGCGAACCGACGCCGGCAGCTTCTACTTGGAGGAGCGCGAGGCGGGCGACTGGCGCGAGGTCTTCAGCAACCCCATCACCGAGGTCGAGCACGTCCAGCGCCGGTTCACCGAGAACGACGGCACCTGGACCTGGCTCCAGGAACGGCTGCCCGCCCCCGTGGGCGGCGTGCGCGCCTGGTGATCCCACGGCGGCCCGGTACCGAATCAGCGCACCTTGAAGGCGAGACGGTGCGCGATGGCGCGGCTGGAGGAGCCCACCGCCAGGTGATAGACGCCCTCCGGGGTGCGCCGTGCGTGCTCGACGGGGTCCCAGATCGCGAGGGCGCGCGGTGGGACGTCGAGGTCGACCGTGACGGTCCGGCCCGGCGCGACGCGCACCGAGGCGAAGGCCGCCAGGGAACGTAGGGGGCGCGGGATTCCGGCCTCGGTGGGCGGTTCCAGGTAGACCTGCACGACGTGGTGTCCGGGACGCCGACCCGTGTTGGTGAGGGTGACGGTGACCGTGGGCGCATCGGTGACCAGGCCGTCGTTACCCGGGGTGGTCCCCGGCGTGGACAGTGCCGCGTCGTCGATCCGCCAGGTGGTGTAGCCCAGACCGAACCCGAACGGGCGGTGCGGTTCGATCCCGTCCCGGTCGTAGGCGCGGTGACCGACGAAGACCCCCTCGGCGTAGTCGTGGATCCCGTCGACGGGACGGGTGTCCAGGATGGGCACGTCGTCGTGGTCGCGCGGCAGGGTCCAGGGCAGCCGGCCGGTGGGTTCGGCACGGCCGGTGAGGGTGTCGGCGAGGGCGTGGCCGTACTCCTGGCCCCCGAACCAGGACCACAGGACGGCGGGCACCTGGTCGAGCCAGGGCAGGAGGACGGGCGCGCCGGCGTTGACCACCACCACGGTGTTCGGGTTGGCGGCGTAGACCCGTCGGACGAGTTCGTCCTGGCCGCCCGGCAGGTCGAGGGTGGGGCGGTCGTAGCCCTCGGACTCGACCTCGTCGTTGGTGCCGACCACGACGATGGCGACGTCGGCCGTTTCCGCGACGCGGACGGCCTCCTGAATCTCCTCCTCCACGGTGGGGCCGGGCGACGCGTGGCGAACCTGGACGATGACACCACGGCCGAACCCGCCGAAGTCCCCGACCTCCATGTCGACGTCGATCGACACGGTGCGGGGCTCGGACCCTTCGGGGACCTCGATCTCCACCCTGGGCCCATCGGGGTGGGCGTGCCGCGATTGGAGGATGTCGTCGACGGAGGCGCGTCGGTCGCTCTCGGAGACGGTCTCGTCGTCGACGCGGATGGTGTGCGCGCCCACGGCCGCGACCTCGATCCGGTGGGTCCCGGGCTCGGCGAGGGTGAGGGTGGCGAGGAACCCGGCCCGTTCCGCGCTCTCCTGAACGTGGATGTGGAATGCGCCGCCCGGCACCTCGGGGGCGTCGATGGCCTCGCCGTGTCCGTCGTAGAGGGTGAGGTCGGCCTCGGTCAGGTGTTCGGTGGCGACGATCGGAAGGAGACGTCGGGGATCGCCGCCGCGGACGAGAGTGACCTCGACGTGTTCGGGCAGCACCTCCCGTAGCCCTTCCGCCGGGTCGACCAGGTACCCGGTGTTGACGTGGGCGCTACCGCCGCCCTGGGTGTGGGCGTCCACGGCGTTGGGCCCGATGAGGGCCACCGTCCGCACGGAGTCCGGCAGGGGAAGGACGTCGCCCTCGTTACGGAGCAGGACGTGGCCGCGTGAGCCGACCTCCCGCAGGATGACGCGTTCGTCCTCGCCCGCCACGGCCGAGGTGGTGTCCCGATCGAGTCTGCCGACCCGTTCGGCCAGGCGGAGCAGTCGGACCACCTTGTCGTCGACGACGGACTCCTCGACCTCACCGGCACGGACCGCGTCCACCAGCGCTCGGCCCCAGGGGCCGTCGGGGCCCGGCATGACGATGTCGAGTCCGGCGTCGGCGGAGCGGGCGCCGCTCCGAGTGGCGGCCCAGTCGCTGAACACGACGCCGTCGAATCCGAGCTCGTCCTTGAGGAGGTCGGTGAGCAACCGGCGGTGCTCGGTCATGGTGGACGATTCGACCTCGTCGTCGACGCCGTTGTAGGCGGCCATGACGGTCCAGGCGCCGGCGGTGATCGCGGCTTCGAAGGGTGGAAGGTAGACCTCGCGAAGGGTCCGCTCGTCGATGCGGGAAACGTAACCGGTGCGTTCTTGTTCGGTCTCGTTGCCGATGAAGTGCTTGGGACAGGTGCCCACGCCCTGCCCCTGGACGGCGCGGACGAAGGCCGCGCCGAGTTCGGCGGTCAGGTGGGGGTCTTCGGAGAGACATTCGAAGTGGCGTCCACCTGCCGGGGATCGTTGCAGGTTGAGCACCGGGGCCAGGATCACGTCGACGTCCTTGCGGCGGGCCTCGGCGGCGAAGAAGCGGCCCACGCGTTCCATGAGTTCGGTGTCCCAGGCCGCGGCGACCGCCGTGGGACCGGGCAGGCTCGCGGAGTGCTCGTCCTGGGTCACCTCGGTCCCGCGTACCCCGGCGGGACCGTCGGAGACGGTGATCGGGAGCAGGCCGATCTCGGCGGCGGCGTGCAGGACCCAGCCGGTCCGGCCGGTGAGCAGGCGCGCCTTGTCCTCCAGGGACAGGCGGCCCACGCGCTGGTGAAGGTCTGCGGTCATGAGCCCCTAGCCCCCTGATCCACGTCTCGTAAAGCGAGACATTACTTACTTAATGTTCATTCAGCAAGAGGGGCGGGGAACATCGATAGCGTGGACGGGATCGGGCCCCCGAACCCCCCGGCCATCGGCCCGAAGCACCCCCGCGGTACGAGGAAGTGGAGAGCGGACCATGAGCGAGACGACCCCCACCGGCACGCCTTCGCCCGGGGGCGATCCGCCCTCACCGGTCCCGCGCAAACGGGTCAATCGCCGCGAGCGGATCCTGCGCACCGCGGCCGAGGTATTCGCCGCGCAGGGGTTCAACAACACGTCGCTGGCCGACATCGCGGCGACCCTCGACATCACCCCCGCGGGGGTCCTGCACCATTTCGGCTCCAAGACCGAACTGCTCACCGCGGTGCTGGAGCTGCGCGACACCAACGACCCCGCGCCCTCCGGCGCGGGCATGCTGGACCACCTGGTCACCACCGCCGAGCGCAACGCCGCGCGCCCCGGCACGACCCGGCTCTACGCGGTGCTCTCCGCCGAGAGCGCCACCGCCCGACATCCCGCCCAGGACTGGTTCCGAGACCGGTACACCGTACTGCGTCGGGAGGTGGAGGAGGCGGTCCTGGACCGGATCGGCCCGGAGCACCGCGAGATGGCGAACACCCCCGGACCCGATGGTCACACCCCCGCCCACTCCGCGGCCACCGCGATCCTGGCCGCGATGGACGGCCTTCAGGTGCAGTGGTTGCTGGACCCGGAGTCGGTGGACATGGCCACGGTCACCGAGCTGGTGATCGATGCCCTGGTCGCCCGGTTGCGCACGACGGAGGGCGGGGGGCCTTCGGGGCCCGTCCAGACCTGAACGCACTCGACGGCCTCGCGAGCGGGCAGACGAAGGGGCGCCCGCGGTGCCGTGCACCGCGAACGCCCCTCGTGGTCCTGTCCCGCCCCTGGGGCGGTGATGACCGCGCTTCCTACAGGTCCTCACCGTGGACGGAACCCGGGGTCCCGTCGGTGGTCATCTGTGCCTCGTCGGTCTCGCTGCCCTCAAGCCACTCGTCCCAGGACTTCTGCCAGTAACCCCAGCCGTTGTCCCACTCGAACTCACGGTCGGTGCCGGTGGTGTCGAGGATGTCGCCCATCAGGGTGTTCTCGTAGAACCACACCGCGTCGTCCATGCGCAGGTTGGTGCAGCCGTTGGAGGTGTTGGCCGAACCGATCGCGCCATTGCTGGACATCTCGTGCACGAACTCGCCGCTGTTGGAGGTGCGGACCGCGTAGTTCACGTCCACGCGGTAGGAACCCGGGGAGTCCTCGGGGATGCCCACGGTGCTGGAGTCCATGGTGATGGTGTCGTAGCGCTCCATGAGCACGTGCACGCCGGTGGTCGTGGTGTCGAACCGACGGTTGGCCGCACCGTTGCTCACGTCGATGGTGCGCTCGTGCTCGCCATCGATCTCGATCTTCATCTCGTGGTCGGGCACGTGCATCGTGGCGATGAGCTCGCGGCCGATCTCGAAGTCGATCTGGTAGTCACGCACACCGTAGACACCCTCGGAGGCCTCGACCCCGGACAGGTTCAGGTCGACGGTGACGTTCTGGTGCGGCTCCCAGTACTCCTCGGGCCGGAAGACCGCCATCTGGTCGGTCACCCAGTTCCAGGCGCCGGCGATCTCCTGCTCGGCGACCACGTTCATGGAGTTCTCGACCTGGCCCTTGTTGCTGACCGGCATGTCGAAGTTGATCACGACGGGCATGCCGACACCGACGGTGTCGCCGGAGCTCGGGAAGTTGGAGGCCAACTCCAGGCGCTGCCCGGCGACCGCCTCCAGGGTGCTGAACTCGCTGGTGGCCTCGGTCTCCTCACCGGCCTCGTTCTCCGCGGTCGCGGTGACCACGATCTCCGAGCCCGGACGCAGGTTCCAGTCACTGATCCACTCGGTGCCGTCCTCGTTGAGGGTGCCGGTCATCTCGTACAGCTCGGCCTCGTCGTCCTCACCCTCGGCCTCGCCGCCGTCGGGGACGGCCGCTTCGCTGACCACGGTCTGGTCGATCTGGACGTCACTGATGGTTCCGTGCTCGGCGGTGACCCGGACCGGGGTGTTGGGTGCGATCTCCTCGCCGCCCTCTTCCGGGGTGATGCTCAGCTCGGCCGGTTCCGCGTCCGCGGCGGGGTCGGAGTTACTCTGCGTCTCGGCGTCGCCTGAACTGCACGCGGTCGCGACGAGCGCGAGCGCCACGAGTCCGATGCCGAACCGGCGCTTCACCGCCGACTGGGTCTTGCCCGTCACGTCTGGACCTCCATAGAACATCTCGATAACCGGCCTACGTAGTAGGACGCTCCGATCCGGAAAAGGTTCTGAACTCCCGCGTATCGGTATGGAGCGGTTATCTGATGGTGTCCGACCCACCTCGTCCGGAATCGCCGAGAATACACCCAGGGGGTACGTGGCCGGTCCGCCAGGGGGTGGGTTTCCGGCCGATCCGAATCACGCCCACCTTGTCCCCCCATCATGCACCGCGTAGAATCTTGTTCATTCGCCCAGGTTCTTTGGCGAACGAAAACTGAGCATTCGAGCAGGTTTCCCCTGGGAGGCCGAAGGACACGAAGGAGCTGTGCCATGCCGTGGATGTGGTTGGCCGGAGCGATCGTCCTGGAGGTGATCGCGACCACCTCACTGAAGTTCTCCGAGGGATTCACCCGTCTGTTCCCCTCCATCGTCGTGGTCATCGGCTACGGCGGCGCGTTCTACGCGCTCTCCCAAGCGCTCGCCAGAGGCCTGCCGCTCGGTGTCGCCTACGGGGCCTGGGCCGCCATCGGGGTCGCCCTGGTCGCCATCATCGGAGCGGTCCTGCTGGGAGAATCCCTCACCTGGACGCAGATCGGCGGCATCGCCCTGGTCATGGCCGGGGTCATGGCCCTGGAGATGGGCGGACGGCATTGAACACGTGCGCACCGACCGGCCATCGAACGGGAGGAACACCATGAGTACCGCGAAGACCACCGAGGACCCGGACAACATCAGCGACGGCCGCCGCCGCAAGGGCGAACAGCGACGCCGGCTCCTACTGGACGCCACCATGGCGGTCATCGCCCGGGAGGGTGTCACCGCGGTCAGCCAGCGTCGTGTGGCGACCGAGGCAGCGGTCCCGCCCAGCACCGTCACCTACTACTACGCGACCATCGACGACCTCCTCGTCGACACGCTCACCCGGGCCAACGACGCCTACGTGGCGGTGGCGGAGGCCCTCCCCGACGACCCGGACGGCGCGCTGCGCGGGTTCGCGGCGCTCATCGCCGAGGGCACCGGGCACGACCGAGCCCACGCTCTGGCGGAGATGGAACTGTTCCTCATCGCCGCCCGACGCCCCAGCCTGCGGGATCAGGTCACGCGTTGGCACGACGCGGTGGACGCCTTCCTCTCCCCCTACCTGCCGGACCCCGAGGCCCGCGCCGGGGTGGCCGCCGCCTGCGACGGCTATTTCCTGCGCTGCTGTGTCCTGGAACCACCGCCCTCGGCGGACCAGGTGTACCGGTCCCTGCGCCGTCTGATCGACCAGGCCGGCTGACCGTTCACTCCGCTTGGCGGACCAGGCCACCCGACCGACCTCGAACGGTCGGCGCCGGTCCCCCTCAACCCCGTTCGCCCTTCGACCCGTCCCGGACCATGTCCACCAGCAATCGCAGGACGAACATCACGGTGGCCGCCAGCAGGACCCACGCCAACAGGTTGAGCGCTTGGGTGTGCGTGGCCAGGTCCGACCAGGCCACCCCGGGCTGTTCGGTCACGTTGAACAGTCCCACCGACATGAACCCGGTGACCACCGCCAGGACGGTCATGACCGCGCGGCGGACCACCGAGCGCAGGAGTCTTCGGTCCTGCGGGTGGGCGAAGAGCCGCGCCTGCACCGTGAACCGGCCCTTGTGGAGCTGGTCGGTGATCCGGTCGAGCCGACGTGGCAGTCGGCGCAGGGTCGGCAGCAGGGCCAACAGCTCTCCGGTCGCCAGCTCTCGCAGGTTTCCGCCGTCCAACCGCTCCGACATCCGCGCCCCCGCGTACCGCTTGGCCTCGGACACCGTGTCGAACCCCGGGGCGAGGAACATCAACGTTCCCTCCAGGGTGGCCAGCGCCCGGAACACCGCCGCCAGTTCGGCCGGCAGGACCAGCCCGAACCGGGTGACCAGCATGAGCAGCTCGGTGAACATCCGCATACTGGCCGTGGCCCCACCATGCAGGTAGCGCGCCATGAACCGACCGAGCGACCGGCGCAGCCGCTCCGGGTCGATCTCCCCCGGATCGTCCACCACGTCCAAAAGCGTGTCGGTGAGCAGGACCGCGTCACCCCGGTCGATGGCCAGCAGCATCATCTGCAACGCCTCACGGGTCCGGGCGTCCAATCGGCCCACCGACCCGTAGTCGAGCAGACCCACCCCTCCGTCGTCGAGCAGCAGGATGTTGCCCGGGTGCGGGTCGGCGTGGAAGATCCCGCCGACGAGCACCTGCTCCAGCAAGCAGTCCAGCAGGGTCTTGGCGATCTCCTCCCCACGCCGCTCCGGCAGCTCGGTCCCGCCGATCTGGTGCCCGTGCAGTCGTTCCATCACCAGCACCCGACGGCTGGTGTAGGCCTCGTGGACCCGCGGGATGCGCACCGGCGAGTCGACGGACGCCTCCGCGACGGCGGCGATGTTGGCCGCCTCCACCTCGAAGTCCAACTCCTCCAGAAGGGCGTCGGCGAACCTCTCGGCGAGGCCGCGCACCCCGATCGCGGGCCCCCACTCGGTGTGCTCGTCCACCCGCTTGGCGAGGCGTCTGATGATGTCGAGGTCGCGTCGGACCACCGGACCGATTCCCGGTCGTTGCACCTTGACCACGACCTCCTCACCACCGAGCAGCCGCGCCGGATGCGCCTGGGCGATGGACGCGGCGGCCAGGGGTTCGGGGGTGAAGTCGGCGAACACCTCGTCGACCCCGCGTCCCAGTTCGGCGGCCACGCAGTCGCGGATGTCGTCGTAGGGGACCCGGGCCACCTCACTGTGCAGTCGGCCCAGTTCCTCGACGAACACCGGTGGCAGCAGGTCGCGGCGGGTGGCCAACACCTGGCCGAGCTTGACGAACACCACCCCCGCCTCTTCCATGGACCGGGCCAGGGAGCGGGCGAGCCTGCGCTGTACCGAGGTGTCGTCCACCCCCTCCCGTCGGCCTATGACGTATCCGCCCAGGCCGTGCCGGACCAGGATCCACAGGATCCCGCGGTACCGGCCCAGTCTTCCGAACAGGTCGGTGGTCTCGCGGAGCAGGGCGACCGGACGGACCCCGGTACCTCGCGGCATGAGGAGTTCGAGGGCGACGAACGCGAGCATCGAGCCCACCGCCATCGCGAACAACATCAACGCCAAGAAGCCCGGTTGGTCCATCCGGGCCGGCTCCGCGGTGTTCAACGCGTCGAAGGAGCCGTAGTGGGCCAGGACCGCACCCACCGATCCGATCGGTGCGCCGAACATCGCGGCCAGCGCCAGACGTGGCAGGTTGAAGGGCACGTCCATGAGCCGGCTGGCGAGTTTGCCCAGGCCCAACAGGACCAGGATCATCACGACCAGGGAGAAGACCTGACCGATGATCATGCCCAGCACAGATGTGACGGTCAGCGATTCCACACGGAAGGCCCTTCTACGGCACGGCGCGGCGGGGAGCCGCGCTGTGGGAGGAACGGGGTGGCGGGAGAACCCCGCCGTGTTCAACATTGCCGGCTTCGGCCGACCCGCGACAGCCCACGTCCTCGGACTGTGGACAACCCCATCGAACCGCGCCGACCTCCTCGAACACGGACGAGGGCCCGCCGATCCCTCGACAGGCCCTCGTCACCGCCCGTGCCACGCCCTTTCAGGACGACGGCATCGGCGCTATCGGTCTCAGCAGGTCAGCTCCCAGGAGCATTCCAGCTCCCCGCTCACCGCGGGCTCACTGCGCAGGGACACGGTCCCCTCCGGCGCCTGGTTGCCCAGGTACTCGGCGAGCCGGACCACGATGGCGTCCTGCACGTGCAGGGGCGCCGCACCGGCGTGGTCGTTGTTGACGACGCTGAAGTGGACCTCCGAGCCGTCCGGCCCCTGTACGTAGCCGGACAGGGCGCTCACCCCGGACATGGTGCCGGTCTTGGCCTGCGCGACGCCGTCGGCCGCCGTGCCGTCCATGCGCGAGGCCAGGGTGCCGCCGACGAACGGGTCGCTGTCGCCGGCCACCGGCAGGGAGTCGTGCCAGACCTCGTACCAGGGGGCGTCCTGCACCCGGGTCAGCAGGTCGATCATGCTGTTCGCGGTGATCCGGTCGGTCCGGGAGAGCCCCGAACCGTCGTTGAGGACCAGGTCGGAGGTGTCCACACCGAGTTCCTGGAGAGCCTCCTCCACCCCGGCCAGGCCGGCTTCCCACGAGCCCTCGCCCGCGGTCTCCTGGCCGACGCTCTTGACCAGCATCTCCGTGTGACCGTTGTTGCTGAACTTCATCAGCGGAACGAGGATCTCCTCCAAGGTCATGGAGGTGTTCTCGGCGACGGCGTGGGGCTCCGCCCAGTCCTCGGGGACCTCGCCCTGAGCGATGTCCCCCTCGACCTCGACCCCGTTCTCCTCCAGGGCCCGGGCGAACACGTGCCCGGCCATCCCGGCGGGCTCGTCGACCGTGCGCAGCTGTACCGACGGCTCGGCGTCGGCGGGCAGGCTCCCGGTCACCTCGATGGTGTTGGTGCCGACCGGACGGTCGACCACCAGGGTGTTCTCGCCCTCGGCCGGTCCGGTGACGGCCTGGTTGTCGACCTCCACGTGGCCCTCGGCGGCGCCGGGGTCCACGCTCACCGCCTCACCGTCGTCGGTGGCGGTGACGGTCACCTCCGTCACTCCGGTGTCGTAGCGGTCTCCGTGGGCCACGGTGAGCGCCGAGATCTGCGCGGAGTAGGCGTAGGGCTCGTCCTCGGGCCACCAGTCGTCCACCAGGCGCTGATCGTCGAACCAGGTGTCGTCGGCGTACACCTCGCCCACCGAGGTGATCCCGGCGGCGGCCACGTCCGCGGCCATGGCGTCGATGTCGTCCGCGCTCAGCGTCGGGTCGCCGCCGCCGACCAGGTACAGCCCGGGCACCTCTCCTGCGGCGGTGTCGTCCTCGACGACGGCCCGCGTGGTGAAGGTGTGGTCGGGGCCGAGCGTCTGCAGGGCCGCCGCCGTGGCGAAGTTCTTCATGTTGGAGGCGGGCAGCAGCGAGGTGTCACCGTGCGCCGAGTAGAGCTCCTCGCCGCTGTCGGCGTCGGTGACCACCACACCGGAGGTCGCGCCCTCCAGCGCGGGGTCCTCCAGGATCGCGTCGATGTCGGACCGCAGCTCGTCCGCCCGCTCATCGGGATCCGCGGTGTCGGCCAGCGCCGGTGTGGTCGCCAACGCGAGGGAGAGGGTGAGAAGGGTGGCGGCCGACCACCCTCCGTGTCGTCGGAACGGCGTGGGCCGTCGGGGGGTGGCGGGAGTCAAGGATTCTCCTTCGGGGGAAACCGGTCAGAGACAACGTGAACGTCGAAACTAGCGGAGCCCCGCACCCGAAACCAGGCACTTTCGTCATCTCGCGTGTCGTCGAAGGTGGTGAAGGAACCCGGAACGAGGAACCGGCGCCGCGGAGGGGACATTCTCCACGGCGCCGGTCAGATCCCATCGCTACCGACGGCGCACCGCCGGACCACCTCAGATGAGCTCCACCACCTGGGAGTAGTGGCAGGCGTCCCGGTGTCCGCTGCCGCGGTCCAGCAGCTCCGGCGGTTCCTCGACGCACTTGGTCCGTTCGGCGTCGGAGAGTTCGTTCGCGAACTTCGGGCACCGGGTGCGGAAACGGCACCCCGAGGGCGGGTTCGCCGGGCTCGGGATGTCGCCCGTGACCATGATCCGTTCCCTGGTCCGCTCCTTGATCGGGTCGGGCAGCGGGATCGCGGAGATCAACGCCTGGGTGTACGGGTGCGAGGGAGAGCTGAACAGCTGCTCCGTCGTGGCCGTCTCCACCATCTTGCCGAGGTACATCACGGCCACCCGGTCGGCGATGTGCTTGACCACCGACAGGTCGTGCGAGACGAACAGGTACGACAGCCCCAGCTCGTCCTGGAGGTCCTCCAGCAGGTTGATCACACCCGCCTGGATGGACACGTCCAGGGCCGAGACCGGCTCGTCCAGGACCAGCACCCGGGGGTTGAGCGACAGGGCTCGGGCCACGCCGATGCGCTGTCGCTGGCCACCCGAGAACTCGTGCGGGTACCGCGAACCGTGCTCGGGGTTGAGCCCCACCAGCTCCAGGAGCTCCTTGACCCGCTTGCGCGCGTCGCGGTGTCCGTCCCCGTGGATGCGCATGGGTTCGCCGATGATGTCCGAGACCGTCATGCGCGGGTCCAGGGACGCGAAGGGGTCCTGGAAGACCAATTGCAGGTCCTTGCGGAGTGGACGCATCCGGCGGTCGGAGAGCCCTTGCAGGGGTTGCCCCATGTACGTCACCTCGCCCGAGGTGAGCCGGATGAGGTTGAGCAGCAACCGCGCCGTGGTGGACTTGCCACAGCCCGACTCCCCCACCAGCGCGAGCGTCTCCTTCTCCCGCAGGTCCAGCGAGATACCCGAGACCGCCTGCACCTCTCCGACCTTGCGGCGCAGGATGCCCTTGGAGCGGATCGGGAAGTGCTTGACCAGGTCGGTGGCGCTGAGCAGCACCTCTGGTTCCACGGGGTTCCCCGGTTCGGCTTCGTCCCCGCTCTCCTGCGAGTCCTCGTCACCGGGCCGGAACAGGTCGGCCGCCCCCACTCCCACCAGTTCGTCGCTGAAGTGGCAGGCCGCCGTGTGGACGGCGGGGTCGCCCGTCTCGGAGGGCTCCCGGCCGGTGTCACCGTTGGTGAGCAGCAGCCGCGGCTCTTCCTGGTGGCACCGTTCGCGCGCCATCGGGCAGCGCGGCGCGAACCCGCAGCCCGGGGGCAGATCCCGCAGGGAGGGCGGGCTTCCGAGGATGGGTGTGAGCCGGTCGGAGCGGTCACCGTCCAGTCGGGGCAGCGAGCCGAGCAGCCCCAACGCGTAGGGCATGCGCGGCCGGTAGAAGACCTCCTCCACCGGACCCATCTCCACGATGCGGCCCGCGTACATCACCCCGACCCGGTCGACCTGACCGGCGACGACACCGAGGTCGTGGGTGATGAGCACCAGGGCGGCGCCGGTCTCCCGACGGGCCCGCTGGAGCGCGTCCAGGACCTGCGCCTGGACGGTCACGTCGAGCGCCGTGGTGGGTTCGTCGGCGATGATCACGTCCGGCTCGTTGGCCATGGCGATCGCGATGACCACGCGCTGGCGCATACCGCCGGAGAGCTCGTGCGGGTACTGCCTGAGCCGCTGCTCGGGCGACGGGATGCCCACGATCTCCAGCAGTTCCAGCGCCCGCTCCATGGCGGTCTGCTTGCTCACCTTCCGGTGCGCGAGCACCGCCTCGGCGATCTGGTAGCCGATCGTGTAGACGGGGTTGAGCGAGGTCAGCGGGTCCTGGAAGATCATCGCGATCTTCTTCCCGCGGACCTTGCTGATCGCCTTGTCGTTGAGCCCGATGACCTCCTGGCCGAGGACCCTGGCGGAACCCTCCACCTGTGCGTTCTTGGGCAGCAGGCCCATGATCGCCATGGAGGTCACGGACTTGCCCGACCCCGACTCCCCCACGATGCCCAGGGCCTCGCCCCGGCGCAGCACGTAGGAGACCTCGCGGACCGCGGGAAGCGGGCCGTCGTCGGAGGGGAAGGTGACGCTCAGATCGGATACCTCTAGCACCACGTCGTCACCGGTCTCGGCGGTGGCGTGTTCTTCGTTCATGTACTCAGTCGTCATCGCCGCACCCTGGTCTGTCGTGGGTCGAGGGCGTCCCGGAGGCCGTCACCGATGAAGTTGATCGTCAGACAGATCAGCACCAGCAGCACACCCGGCGGATAGAACAGCCAGGGACGCGTGGTCACCGCCGTGCGCGCGCTGCCGATCATCTGGCCGAGCGAGATGTCCGGGAGCTGGATGCCGAGCCCCAGGAAGGACATGCCCGCCTCGGCGAGGATCGCCACGGCCACCAACAGGGTGGCGGCGACGATGATCGGTCCGGCCGCGTTGGGCAACAGGTGCCGGACGATGATCCACGGCGCGGAGGCCCCCGATGCCCGGGCCGCCTCCACGAACTCCTGTTCCCGAAGGGACAGGACGACGCCGCGGACCACACGCGCGATGGTCGCCCACGAGAAGATCGCGATGATCAGGGCGATGGCGGACCAGGAGGCCCCCGCACCGGTGTTGCCCGCGATCGCCGCGGCCGCGACCAGCAGCGGGACGATGAGGAAGATGTCGACGATCCGCATCATCAACGCGTCGACACGACCACCGTAGTACCCCGCCGTGGCGCCCCACATGGAGCCGACGACGGTGGAGACCAGCGAGACGGTGAAGGCGACCTTCAGGGTCTGCTGGGCCCCGCGCATGAGCTGGGCGAGGACGTCGTTTCCGGCGGCCGAGCTTCCCAGGGGGTGTTCGCCGCCCGGCGGCAGGTTGCTGGGGATCTCCTTGTAGACGGTGTGGTCCCACACCCAGAAGAAGGGCCCCACGAACGCGAACAGGATGATCAGGATCAACATGACCAGGCTGATCATCGCGGGACGGTGCCGCGTGAACCGGATCAGGATCGTCTGCAGCTGGGTCCGGTCGGCACTGTCCTTCTTCTTCGCCCCCTTGCG
Source organism: Nocardiopsis sp. NPDC006832 (assembly GCF_040635885.1). Classification (NCBI taxonomy): domain Bacteria; kingdom Bacillati; phylum Actinomycetota; class Actinomycetes; order Streptosporangiales; family Nocardiopsidaceae; genus Nocardiopsis; species Nocardiopsis sp. NPDC006832. The sequence continues at coordinate 60,095 of NZ_JBEYLC010000027.1, forward strand.
GGCGCTCCCGAACATGCCGTTCTCACTCATAGCGGATCCTTGGGTCGAGCACGGCGTACAGGAGGTCGGCCACGAGGTTGGCCACGATCACGATGACGCCGCTGAGAAGCAGCCAGCCCATCAGCGCGTAGGAATCGTTGTTGTCGACCGCCGTGATGAAGAAGTCGCCGAGACCGCGCCATTGGAAGACCACCTCGGTCAGGATGGCCCCGTCGATCACGCCCGCGACGCTGATGGCGACGACGGTCGTCAGCGGGATCAACGCGGTACGCAGGGCGTGGCGTCGGATGACCACGTGATGGCGCAACCCCTTGGCCCGGGCCAGACGCACGTAGTCGCTGTTCATCACCTCCAACATGGAGGTGCGTTGGTAGCGACTCCACGAGGCGAAGCTGATCAGCATGAGCACGAGTGTCGGCAATGCCATGTGGGCGAAGGCGTTGAGGAATTGGTCTCCCAACGGTTCGCCCTGGGCTCGGAAGCGTCCGTCACCGATGGTGGCGAAGACCTGTTCATCCACCAACTGGTTGAACTTGACCCCGGCCGCCTGCATGATGCCCGCGAGCCAGAAGGTCGGCATCGCCAAGGCCAGGAAGCCGACGAAGGTGAGCGTGTAGTCGAGTTTGGAGTACTGGCGCAGAGCGCTGATGACACCGGTGATGATCGCCAGGCCCAACGCGAAGACCATGGCGGCGCCCACCAGGCGCAGGGTGGTCCATAGACGTTCGGCGATGGCGGGGCCGATCTCGTACTGCGGCCCCTGGGTGGACGGGCCGAACTCACCTTGGAGCAGGCCGATGTCGCCGTTGCCACCGATTCCGGTCATCCACAGCCAGTACCGCTCAGGCATGGAGCGGTCCAGGTAGAGGCGCGCCTCCGCCTGCTGGATGACTTCCTCCGTGGGCGGTGGCTGTTGCATCCGGATGTCGGCCAGGGGGTCACCGGAGACGTCGATCATCACGAAGGTGAGGATGGATGCGAGGACCAGGACGGGTATCGCACCCAGAACGCGTCGCATCGTGTAAACGAGCATGGAAGTGATCCTTCAGGGATGGGCGAGGATCGGCCCGGCCCCGGGAGGGTGTCCCGGAGCCGGGCCTGGGCACTCGGTCCGCCCTAGTCGGCGATGGTCCATTCACCGACGTTGTGGGTGGAACGGTAGCTGGACTGGAGGTTGTCCTCGACTCCCGCGAGCCGGTCACTGTTCACGAAGGAGTAGTTCGGCTCGTGCATGATCGGGAGGACGTAGGCCTCCGGGACCAGGATCTCCATGGCCTCGTTCAGGTGACCGGCGGCGGTGTCGAGGTCGGGGGCGTTGGCCGCCTCGTCGACCAACTCGTCGACTTCCTCGTTGTCGAAGCCACCGAAGTTGCTGTCACTGTCGCTGCGCCAGTACTGGGCACCCGACGTCACGAAGTACGGCGTGCCCTGCCAACCGAACTGCATGATGTCGTAGTCGTTCTCGGCGAGCGTGCCGCCCAGGTCGTCGGTCACCTCGATGTTGGCGGTGACGCCGATCTCGGCCAGTTGCGCCTGGATGAGCTGGAGCGAGGTGTTGCGCACGACGGAGTCGGTGCTGCGCAGACGGAAGGGACCGACCTCCTCACCGTCGAGGGTGAGGGTGTCGCCGACCTCGTAGCCGGCCTCCTCAAGGATCTCGGTGGCGGCGTCGATGTCGCCGGTGCCCTGCGTCTCGCCCTCGTAGTGGTCGACGAAGTAGGGGCTGTCGTTGCCGAAGATGTGGTTGTTCTTCAGCTGGTACTCGGGGTAGCCGGCTTCGTAGTTGCGCGAGGCGATCTCGTCACGGTCGATGGCGGTGAAGATGGCGCGTCGCAGCTCGACGTCCTGGAGGAACTCGTTGTTGAGGTTGATGTCCACGTGCTCCCAGGACGCGCCCTCACCGATCGAGGTCTTGGCGTTGGGCAGATCCTGAAGCTGGGTGTAGACGTCCTCGTTGTAGGAGAAGGGGTTTCCGCCGTGGATCTCATCGTTGCTGAAGGCGTTGACGAAGGTGCCCTCGTCGGTGTTGAACATGAAGGTGACGCGGTCCAGGCCGGGCTCGTCGCCGAACCATTCGGGGTTCGGTTCCTTGACGACCTCGTTCTCCAGGTCTCCCTCGACGATCTGGAACGGGCCGCCGGACCACTCGGGGCGCTCGGCGTGCAGCCAGGCGAAGAACTCGCCCAACTGGTCCGGATCGTCGACGTCCCAGCCGTTCTCCTCGGCCAGGTGGGAGGGGAGGAAACCACCGGCGACGCTGTGCGAGTCGAACAGGCCCATCCACTCGGCGTTGGCCTGGCCCTCCTTCAGAGTGACCGTGGCGGTCTTGCCGTCGACCTCGATGGCCTCGACCTGGTCGGGGTTGGTGCTGGAACGGGAGTCACAACCGTTGCAGTGCCCCTCCTCCGGCCCGGCGGACATCATCCAGGTGACCCGCAGGTCCTCGCCGGTCATCGGCTCGCCGTCGCTCCACACGGCGTCGTCGGCGAGCGTGAAGCTGAACTCGAAGGGTCCCTCGTCGGGGTCGTCGTTGATCAGGGTGGGCTCTTCGGCGAGGACGTCCATGTCGTACTCGTAGGTCTCGGCGTCGGCCAGCCACCCGCCGGTGCTCGGAAGGATGCCGGAGAGCATCTGGATGACGTAGACGCTGCCACCGGCCGCGCTGATGGACTGCCATGCGCCGGGAAGGGTCTCGATGACCCAGGTGGCTTCCCTGACGCCATCGTCCTCCTCTCCGCCACCGCTACAACCACTGGCCACCAACATTGCTGACGACGCCGCCGCGGCGAGCGCCAGCGTCTTTCGACGCTTGAACATAGTCACACCCTTGATCACTGAAGCGACAGGACACGGGGGAGATGCCCCAAGGGCACGCCCCGACAAAACTAGGCGATTAGTCGATCAGAAGACCATTTAGCGAAAAATCTGTATAGCCCCAATGCCGGATTCGTGACCCATCCGCAACCGGTTCGCGCCCATCGGACCAAGCCCTGGTCATGTTTTCTCAATACCCCGACAACGCACCGTGTCACTTCACATCTCCGCAGGCCAGAGGACCCACGGGAAAACCCGCCAATCACCGGGGATTCGGACGACCGACTAAAGGTTTGCGGTTAATCGGTTAGCTCGAACAGCCTCGACACATAAGTCAACAATGTTTAACTACGGCGAGGACCCGAATCACTACCAAGAGAGAAGTGGACACAGAGAACCATTCACCTCAAGTCGCACCAAAATAGGACAGTTCACCGAGGCGATTTCTATCCTAGAAAACATAGGATGAACCAATCATCGACTCTTGTATCCGCACGACACTCGAAAATGGACACGAATATGTCCTGAACCCCGCCACCTAAATGTCCGAAACCGAGGACCCCTCGCACACGAAGCGGATAAGGTTCCGTGTGACGACCTCCGTCATCCTCAGCGCCCCGCCCAGCGAGAGAGGCATCCGCCGTGTCCGAATCGGTCCGCCTGGTCTGCCCTGTAGGTCGTAAGTACGTAGAGACGTGGGCCGGTTACGTTCTGGTGATCCTGGGCTTGATCACGGCACTGATCGGCTCCGGCCACTGGGCCGGCGTCACCCTCGGGGTCCTGCTCGTACTCGGCGGCGCGGCCTGCGCCGTCCACGGCCACCTGATCAGGAAGCCCGTGCTGGAGATCTCCAAGGACGAGTTCCGCTACGAGCGCGGGTCCTACGTCGTGAGCGTCCCCTTCGAGGAGATCGGCTCCTACCACCTGCTGCCCGGGCGCATCCGTTCCCTGGGCCTGTACGACACCACCGGGCGAGCCAAGCGCTTCCCGTCCCTGTCCGGTCGCCGCACCGCGCGCAGCCACCTGCCGTTGACCGGGATGATCCAGCCCGCCAGGGTCGAGGCCTTCATGGCCGTCGCCGGCATCCCGCCCCGCAAGCGCTCCCTGACCTCCTGACCGGGGCACCATACCGGCCCCGCCTCGGACCGAGCCGCACCGTTCCACCCCGAGGATCAGTCAGACATTCCTCTCTATTCATCACACACACCGCGACGGACATACCGCCACAAGGCCTGTTCCTTTACGCTCAAAGTGTGAAGCAGTCCAGAATCACCGCCATCCTGACCGTAGCGGGGATGCTCGCGGCCATGTGGGTGTTCGAGATCGTCGACACCGTCCCCGGCATGCGGCTCGACCAAGAGTTCGGGCTGCGTGCCTGGGACACGAGCGCCCCCTGGACGATATTGACCGCCCCGTTCATGCACGCCAACTTCCCCCACCTGATCGGTAACTCGCTGCCGTTCCTGGTGTTGGGGTCCCTGGTCGCCTTCAGCGGCCAAGGCCGCTTCCTGCTCACCACCCTGATCGTGGCCGTGGTGAGCGGTGTGGGCGTGTGGCTGTTCTCCGTCCCGGGCGTCCCCACGGTGGGCGCCAGCGGACTCGTGTTCGGCTACTTCGGCTACACCGTCCTACGCGGCATCATCGAGCGCAAGACCGTCGACATCGTCATCATGATCTGCGTGGTCATCTTCTACGGGACCATGATCTGGGGGGTTCTGCCCCAACACCCCGGCGTCTCGTGGCAAGCGCACCTGTTCGGTTTCATCGGTGGGCTACTCGCCGCCTACATGTTGCCCAAGCGTGAGGCCGATCGTCGGATCAGCCCCGGCGGCGGTGCGCAGGGCGGCTACTACGCCCCCTGAACCGCGGGACCGGAGCAACGCGAACGAACACACGGCGGGGGCCGTCCTCCCAGATGGGATGACGGCCCCCGCTTCTCGTGCTCCCCCTCGGCGCGAGGGGTCGCCACCCGTTCGTGCGCACGGTCACATGGGTCAGAACTCCAGGCCCTGCGCCGCTTCACCCATGGTGCGCTCCAGGAACATGGGGTTCTTCGACAGCCACTCGCGGGCCCCCGCGGTGGCGTCCTCCACGCCGGGGGCCACCGTGAGCACCTCCAGTTCCGCCAGTTCGTCGTCGTTCATGGTCCAGTTCTGGATCCACTCGGTCAGTTCCGGGTAGTCCTCGCCGAAGCCGTCTCGACCAACGGAGTGGATGTTCTCGGCCTCGCCCATCAACCCCTGCGGGTCCTCAAGGTCCTTGAGGCCGTACTGGGCGTAGGCCGGGTGCGGACGCCACAGCGTCACGACGATGGGTTCCCGCGCCTCGTACGCCTCACCCAACTCGGCCATCATCGAGGCACCCGACGACGTCTCCAGCTCGAAATCCTCGTCGAGCAGGTAGCCGGGCATCGCCTGGTCCCGGGTGACCCTGGTCAGACCCGCGTCCGGTTCGATACCGACGATCTTCCCGCCCAGGGCGTCGGAATGTCGAGGCAGGTCGTCGATCGAGACCAGGTCCTCCATGTACTCGGGAACCGTCAGGGTGAGGGAGGCGTTGTCGTACCAGGAACCCAGGGTCTCGACCCGACCCCTGTGCTCGTCCATGTACTCGTGGTGCGTGACCGGGAGCCACATGTCCAGGTACAGGTCGAGATCGCCGGCGGCCACCCCCTCGAAGGCGGACGTCAGATCGGTCTCGGTGACCGTGACGTCGTAGCCCTTCTCCTCCAGGATCACCTCCCACAGGTGGGTGACCGCGATCGCCTCCTCCCAGCCGATCAGCGCGATCTCGACGTCCTTGAGGTCCTCGCCACCCTCTTCGGCCGCGCATCCGGTCAGCAGGAGTGCCCCGCCCATCCCGCCCGCGACCAGACTCTTCAGGCCCTTGTGGCTGTACATCCTTGGGGTCTCCCGCCCTCGAAGTCCTTCTGTGCGCCCGCACGCCGTGGAGGGTCGACCATCGACGCGGGCTCTGTGACGACACACGGAAACGGCCGTCCCCAGCATGGGAACGACCGTCTCAAATGTACTTGAACCACCAGTTTACGTGTGAGAACGACCGCTGAAACTCCGGCCCGCCGTGGTCGGTTCCGTGACCGGCCACGGATCATCGCCACGGCTCCGGAGAACCCCGTTCACGACGAAGGGCCGCCCCACCGGTGGCTCGGGTCCTGGCGGTGGAACGGCCCCCATGAGCGTGTACCCGTCGAACGGGTCCGCGTGGAGGTCCTTAGAACTCCAGGCCCTCGGCGTCCTCGCCCAGGGTGCGCTCCAGGAACTCGGGGTTCTCCGACAGCCAGACGCGAGCGCCCTCCTGCGGCTCGTCCTCGTACTCGTCGAGCGTGAGAACCTCCAGCGTGGACAGCTCGTCGTCGTCCATCGTCCAGCCCTCGATCCAGCCGGCGACCTCCGAGAAGTCCTCTCCGAAGCCCTCGCGACCGATGGCGTGGATGGACTCCGCCTCGCCCATCAGGCCCTCGGGGTCCTCAAGGTCCTTGAGGTCGTGCTCGGCGTAGGCCGGGTGCGGACGCCACAGCGTCACGACGATGGGCTCCTCCTCGGCGATCGCGGAGTCCAGCTCGGCGAGCATGGCCGCGCCCGAGGAGGTCACGAGCTCGAACTCGTCGTCCAGGCCGTAGCCGGGCATCGCGCTGTTCTGCGTGGTGTCGGTCAGGCCGGCGCCCGGGTCGATACCGACGATGCGGTTGTCCAACTCGTCCGCGTGGTCGAGCAGGTCCGGGATGCTGTTCACGTCCTCCATGTACGTGGGAACCGTGAGGGTCAGGATGGCGTTGTCGTACCAGGAACCGAGGTCCTCGATCTGGTCGCCGTAGTCGTTCCAGTACTGCTCGTGCGTGGCCGGGAGCCAGGTGTCCAGGTACAGGTCCACGTCGCCGTTGGCAACGCCCTGGAAGGCCGGAGCGACGTCGACGTCGGTGACCTCGACGTTGTAGCCCTTCTCCTGCAGGATGACCTCCCACATGGCGGTGGTGGCGATGGCCTCCTCCCAGGCGATCAGCGCGATGCTGATGTCCTGACCGCCCTCTTCGGAGTCCGAACCACCGGTCAGGTCCTCGCCGCCGTTCCCACAGGCGGACAGCAGGAGCACTCCGCTCATACCGGCGGCGGCCAGACCCGTCATGCGCTTACGGCTGTACATCTTCGGGATTCCCTTCCCTAGTGACTTGCGTGGACCGGCCGATGTCAGGAAGCGACACGGGCCTGCGGGCTGTTCTTGGTGACGGCGGCGGTGAGGCGGTCCAGGAAGATCGCCAGGATCACCACGGCGATACCGGCCTCGAAACCGAGCGCACCGTCGTTACGGGTGATGCCCTGGTAGACCTGGCTGCCCAGACCACCGGCACCGACCATGCCGGCGATGACGACCATGGAAAGGCCCAGCATGATGACCTGGTTGACACCGGCCATGATCGTGGGCAGGGCGAGGGGAAGCTGGATACCGGTGAGGATCTTGCTCCGGGGAGCACCGAAGGCCTCACCCGCCTCCACGAGTTCCTTGTCGATGCCGCGGATGCCGAGTTCGGTCAGGCGTACGCCGGGCGGCATCGCGAACACGATGGTCGCGACCACACCGGGTACGGCGCCGATCGAGAAGAAGAAGATCGCCGGGATCAGGTAGACGAACGCGGGCAGCGTCTGCATCAGGTCCAGGATCGGCTTGACGATCTTGCTGAGCGTGTCGTTGTAGGCGGCCAGGATGCCGATCGGAATCGCGATGACCACGGCCACGAGACTGGCCACCAGGACCAGACCGAGCGTGTCCATGGCGTTGGTCCACTGTCCGACGGAGGCCACGATGGTCAGGGCGATCAGCGCGAACAGCCCCATGCGCCAACCGGCCACCGAGAGCGCGAGCAGGCTCAGCAGCAGGATCATCATCAGCGCCATCGGCCGGGTGACGAACATCGGCAGCAACAGCCAGCCGAGCAGCACCACGAGCAACCAGCCGCCGGCGACGACCCCGGCGCGGAACCGGGTCCGCTTCTCGACGAGTCCCAGCGCGGTGACCGCGATCAGGAACACGAGGGAGACCACGAAGTAGGGCTCCACGACCGTGTCGAACAGGTTCATCGCCCAGATGAAGAGCCCCGGGACGGCGTTGACGATGGCCGTCACGACACCGAACAGTGCTTCGAGGACGTACAGCAACGAGACGCCGATGACGATGCCGAGCAGCGGAAGCCGACGCCAACGCACCAACGGCGCGGCGATGATCACCGCGGCGATGAAGGCCAGCTGCCCGGCCGCGGGTTCGACGAAGAACCCGGACAGGACGGCGACCGCCCAGCGGATGAACTCACCGCTCAGGTCGAAGAACCAACCGAAGTTGGCCTTCAACCAGCTGTTGAACGCCTCGAACCCCTCACCGAGAGGCAGGGAGGGCGGAAAGTCGACGGGTGTCACTTGCTCTTCTCCCCGCTCGCGTTGGTGTTGAGCGAGGCGAGCACGGACTCACGGGTAACCATGCCGAGCACCTCACCCTGGTCGGAGACCACACGCAGACGGTCCGAGGTCGACACACTTGAGAACAGGTCGGCGACGGCGGTGTCGGCGTCGACCTGAGGAACGGAGTCGTCCTTGGCCACGGAGGCGTCGATGACCGCGGACGCGGTGAGCACCCGGGAGCGGTCGACGTCCTCGATGAAACGTTCCACGTAGTCGTTGGCCGGGGAGTTGAGGATCTCGGCGGCTTCCCCGATCTGGGCGACACGACCGTCCCGGAGCACGCAGATCCGGTCACCAAGGCGCATGGCCTCGTTGAGGTCGTGCGTGATGAAGATGATCGTCTTGCCCAGGCTCGCCTGGAGCTCGATGAGCTGAGTCTGCATGTCGCGGCGGATCAGCGGGTCCAGCGCGCTGAACGCCTCGTCCATGAGGATGATGTCGGTGTCGGCGGCGAGGGCGCGGGCCAGGCCCACGCGCTGCTGCATGCCACCGGAGAGCTGCTGCGGGAGCTTGTCCTCCCATCCCTCCAGCCCGACCAGGGCGAGGGTCTCCTTGGCCTTCTCGAAGCGCTCGGCGCGCGGGATTCCGCGCAGCTCAAGGCCGTAGGCCGCGTTCTCCAGCACGGTGCGGTGCGGGAGCAGGGCGAAGTGTTGGAAGACCATGCTGATCTTCTCGCCCCGAAGCTTGAGCAGGTCCTTCTGGTTGAGGGCGGTGATGTTCACGCCGTCGACCTCGACCGACCCCGCGGTCGGGTCGAGGAGGCCGTTGAGCATCCGGATCAGCGTCGACTTACCCGAGCCGGACAGGCCCATGACGACGAAGATCTCGCCCGGTTGGACCTCGAAGGACACGTCGATGACGGCGGCGGTCACGTCGAGGTCGGCGATGGTGTCACGGTGGCTACCGTCGGACAGCCGTTCGACGGCTGCCTTCGATTGCTTACCGAACACCTTGTACAGGTGGTCTGCGCGTACTGCTGGCACGGTCTCCTCACGGGGCTGTCCCTGTCGCGAAGGCTCGCCGAGGATGTCGGTCCTCACCGCGAACCTGCGGTTTCCACAGGTGAGTGGTCCGCGCAGAGCCCCCCGTGCGCGCCCGTCAAAGGGCGAAACCATCACCTGGTCACGTCGGGGCGCCACCTTACCGAGATGTGAACGCACAGTTCAGGCGGCATGTCACTACCAGATAACATGTTTAACCGCCATAAAACACGTCCGCCGACCTGTAGCGCCGGATGCAGATCCCACAGGGCGCCCGAATGTGATCTATACCACTGCACATTTTAGGGCGACAAGGGTCACAGTTCCATGTCAGGCACATGAAACAACGGAACGTGTCAAAACATGACCGTACCGTAAGGACGATTTGAGGCTTCGAAGCGACCCCTCGCTTTAACGCTCCTCCTCCACGACCCGGGTCCGAACGAAGTTCTGGTGCGAACGCGACGGAGTCGGGCCGCGTTGTCCCTGGTAGCGCGAGCCGTAGGCGGCCGAACCGTACGGGCGCTCCGACGGTGAGGTCAGTTGGAACATGCACAGCTGCCCGATCTTCATGCCGGGGTAGAGCTTGATCGGCAGCGTCGCCACGTTGGACAACTCCAAGGTCACGTGACCGGAGAACCCCGGATCGATGAACCCGGCGGTCGAATGCGTGAGCAGACCGAGCCGACCGAGAGAGCTCTTGCCCTCCAACCGGCTCGCGACGTCGTCCGGCAGGGTCACGATCTCGTAGGTCGAAGCCAGCACGAACTCGCCGGGATGCAGGATGAAGGCCTCTTCCCCGTCGGTCTCCACCAACCGGGTCAGGTCCGGTTGTTCCACCGACGGGTCGATGTGGGGGTACTTGTGGTTCTCGAAGACCCGGAAGAAGCGGTCCAGACGCACGTCGATGCTGGACGGCTGCACGAGAGAGGGGTCGAAGGGATCGATCCGGACCCGCCCGGACTCGATCTGCTTGTTGAGGTCACGATCGGAGAGCAACACGGTGTCGAACCTACCGGTCGAACCCACCGCCTGCGAGAACAGCCCTACGGTCCTCCCGTGAGGGCGTCATCACCACGCCGACTTGCCGAACCGACCCGGAGTTGGGCTAGGATAACCACCGTTGGCAGCCGCAACCGGCGCGCTCACGCGGATGTAGTTCAATGGTAGAACTTCAGCTTCCCAAGCTGATAACGCGGGTTCGATTCCCGTCATCCGCTCCATACGTACAAACGGCCAGGTCAAACCGATCCCCCGGTGACCTGGCCTTCTGCTTTCCCAGGGCACTCGGCGCAGACCCATGGGACCGTCTCGTTCCGGCCCCTCCCCGTAGTCGACGGCCACGTCCCCCAAACGAGGACGGCGCCCTCGACGCGGAGGAGGATGAACTCCTCTCCGGCACGCATGAGGCGTTGGAACCGTCTCCAGGTCGACCGAGAAGGCGGCGTCTCACGGCGCCGGGGCCACGGGCCTCGAAGTCCTCGTGTTCCGTCCAGGTCTCTTCGCGAATCCGACCGGTGTCCACGTGCGACGCCTCACCGGGCCTGGCGGTGGGTCACCCGCGCCGCGCGGCGCGGGTCGGCCACGCCGGCGCCCAGGGCCAGGCCGCACACCAGGAGCGCGGGCAGCAACAGGCCCGTGCCGACGCCCTCCTGCTCCGCGAGGGCACCGATCACGGGCGCCCCCACCAGAGGACCCAGGTAACCGATCGCCGCCACCGTCCCCAGGTTCCTTCCGACCCGGTGGGGATCGATCTCCGACGCGGCGCTGAAGAGCTGCGGCACCGTGCACGACAGGCCCAGACCGACCAGGGCGAACCCCACCGGCAGGGCCCAGGCCCAGGGCACGACGAGGGCGATGAAGAACCCGCAGACCACGACCAGGGCACTGGACCGCAGCAGTTTCACGCGGCCCAGCACCCGGGCCAGGCGGTCCCCGAACAGGCGGCCGATGGTCATGGTGATCGTGAACGTGGCGAAGACCGAGGCCGCGAACGCCCCGGAGGCGTTCACGCTCTCCTGCGCGTAGAGCGCGCTCCAGTCCTGAACGGCGCTCTCGGTGAGCATGGCCGTCAGGACCATCGCTCCCAGGAGGAGCAGATGTGGTGAGAGCACGGGCCGCCGGCCGGTCTCACGGTCTCGGCTCGGTTTCTCCACCGGCGGAGGCGCGAACCGCAACAGGGCTCCCATCGGGAGCAACGCGGCCAGGGCCAGGAGCACCCCCACCATCTGGAACGCGGCGAGCGGGCTGACGCCCGCGTAGGCGGTGACGAATCCGCACAGCGCCCCGAAGCACGATCCCAGTGAGACGAAGGCGTGGCAGGAGGACATCAACGAACGTCCCAGGGGCCTCTGGAGCAGGGCCGCGTGGGTGTTGACGCTGATGTTGAGCAAGGAGTGGGCGACGCCCAACACGAACAGGGCGATGGCCAACCGGACGGGACCCTCGGCCATGCCCGGCAGCATCAGGCAGAGGGGCGCGACCACCCCGGCCGGGACGATGACGAACCGGGGCGCGCACCGATCGAGCAGGGCTCCGCCCGTGCGCGCCGTGAGCACCGCCCCCAGGCCCATGCACAGGAGGGCGAGGCCCAGTTGGTCGGCGCCGACGCCGGCCTGTTCCTTGACCGCCGGGATGCGGGACGCCCACACCGGCAGCAATGCTCCGGTCAGGAAGAAATATCCGAGCAGGGCGGAACGGGCATACAGGAACTTCCTCTCATCGGTAGTGGCACCAGGATTACTTTGTTCGGTGTCGGGACTCACGGACACTCTCCACGCTCTGTGGGCTGATGAAATAGATCTACGCCGACAGATTCAATACGCGGGCGACAGCGGGGTTGAAGCGGCCAGAAGATTGTTTTCGTGCGCCTGTCAGTCGACCCACGGTCGGTTGAAGAAGAGAGACTACAGCCCACCTCGACGGCAGAAAAGCAGCTCAGAGAGGCTGTCACTCGATCCACCGCAGACCCCTGACCTCAATCTTCACCCGGAAAGAGACCAATGGACGACTTGCCCGAAAAACCCTCATTCATCGCCAGGTGAGAGTATTACACAAAAGACCTCACATGGACGACCAGAGAGAATTCTTATCCTTTCAACCGAGAACACAAGTAACATAAACGGACACAAGGAAGGCGAGTCGAGAATATTTCCCACATTTACACGGGGAGATTCGTTGGTTATTTTCATCGAGGACCGGAGAACGCCGTCGAAAGAGATGGTGAAGAACACGCCGATCCGGGCCCACCTGGAACTCCAAGTGGGACGGGGCCCTCGAACACACCATCGTCGACCTTCAACCCCCCGACACCACGAGAACGCCCGCCACCACTGTCGACCGCCTCTTCGTCGAGGCGTCATCGGTCGAGGGGCTCACCGGACCCATCATGCGAAACGGCCGGTTCCGGACACGACATGTCTTACCGACCCAAGCTCACCTACCATCGATAAGCCGATTCCGTTGCGCGGTGAAGCCCGTCCACCGCAGGTCGACCCACGGTGGTACGCCCTTGTCCCGGGCCTCATGAGATCCGAGATCGCCCCTCCCAGAACGGTTAGAAGTTGATAGAAGGACCGACCGAGCTCGAAGGACCGATACCCCCTGAAGCGGTGGAGCTTTACCGGTTGACCATCGAGGATCCCTCATGGACACCGGAACAGGCTCGGGAGCTTCTGGGTCTGGACGAGGACCGGCTCCTCGAACTCATCGACCTGTTGATCGGTTACCGACTGTTGCGTCCTTCCCAAGACTCCCGCTATCGGTACCAGGCCAGTGGGCCGGAGTCCGCGGCGGTCGAACTGCTGGAGGCGGACCGCAGACGTCTGCAAGACGAACAGATCCGGATGGACCGTGTCCGCGACGAGCTCCTCTCCCTCCAACCCACCTACTTCAGTGCTCGTCAGTCCCGCCGCAACTCCGAGGCGTTCGATGTGGTGGAGGACGTCGACCTGGTCCGTCTGATCCTGTCCAACGAGGCACAAAGGGCCGAGAAGGAGTTGTGCATCGCTCACTCCGGCGGAGGCATGAGCGAGAAGGGTCTCTCGCGCAGCATCTCCTTGGACCGCCTCATGTTGGAACGTGGGGTGGTGATGCGCTCGGTCCTCCAACACGCGACCCGACACCACGCGCCCACCAGGCACTACGTCAACGAGGTCAGCAAACTGGGTGCGCAGGTCCGTACCATTCCGGTGGTCCCTCGACGGATGATCGTCTTCGACCGCCGGGTGGCCTTCATCCCCATGGAGGGGGGCGAGGTCACCCAGGGCGCGGTGCTGTTGCGCGAACCGTCCGTGGTGGACAACCTCTGCTCCTTCTTCGACCTCATGTGGCAGAACGGGCGTTCATTCCCCGTGGACACGTTGAACGAACAGCCCGTGGCCAAGGAGGAGATCCGCGAAGCCATCCTGGAGGGTTTGGTCACGGGGGCCAAGGACGAGATGGTCTCCCGAAAACTGGGCATCTCCGTTCGCAGCTGTCGGCGCCACATCGCCGAGATCATGACCGAACTGAAGGCGGAGAGCCGGTTTCAGGCCGGTGTCCTGGCCCACAAACGTGGGCTGGTCAACTGATCGGCCCACGCCGTTGGTCCCGGTCGGGGCCACCTCACTCGGTGACGGTGCCCGCCCCGGCCTTGCTTCGTTGCGGACGTACCCCGATCTCCCCTCTGCCCATCATCGCGGCGATCTCGGCCCGGGAGGCCACTTCCAGCTTCCCGAAGATACGACCGAGATGGGTCTCCACGGTCTTGTGGCTCATCTCCAGCCGTCGAGCGATCTGCCGGTTGGTGTGTCCCTCGCTGACCAGACCGGCGATCTCGAACTCACGTCGGCTGAGCTTGTGCCGGCTCTCCTCGACGAGTGGCGGGGCGCCCTCGAAACGCTCGATCTCGGCCCTCAGGGTCGGCACCAAGGCCGCGAGGGCGCCCGCACCGGTGCGTTCGGCGGACAGGGCCAACCGTTCCATGTGCCTGCCCGCCGAACCGGCGTCGCCCAAGGCCAGGAGGGCGCGGGCCGCCGCGGCGTGCGCCCGACCCATTTCGAACGAGCAGGTCAACGAGGACCCCCCGGCGACTATGGCGTCCAGTGCGTGGGCCAGGGCTTCGCTGGGACGCCGAGCCGCCGCGCTCAGCGCCAGATCGGCCAGGCAGCGACTCTGCGCGGTTCCCAGGGCCTCCGCCGCGGCCGTAGCCCGCGCGGCCCAACTCAGGGCCTCGTCGTGATCGCCTCGGGCGGCCTCCGCCCGACAAAGCGACTCGGCGACGGCGGGACGCTCCCAGACCGGAAGCTCGGAGAGATGATCGCCGGCGCCGTCCAACAGGGCATGGATCGCCTCCGAGACGTCGCCCGCGAGCAGGTGCGCCCCACCTTGGGAGATACGTGCCCGCCGCCACCAGGGGCTGTCCGGGGAGACCGCGTTAATGGCGTTCTGGGCGTCCGCGAGCGCGGCGAGGACCGCGCCTTCGACGAGCCACACCTGCGCGCGGGCGTTCAAGGCCATGGCGATCAGGTCCGCCGCGCCCATCAGTTCGGCGAGTCGGACCGCCTCTTCGACCCGGGCCAGGGCCTCCACGACCCGGCCCTGGCGCAGTTGGCAGAGTCCGAGACCGACGAGCATCGGTACCACGGCCGGGGGACACCCGCCGCGCCGGACGATGGACAGGCCACGCGTGAAGTGGCGGATCGCGACATCGCACGTGTCCAGGTGGGCCTCCACCCAGGCGAGGTGGGTCAGTGCTTCGGGGCGGCGGGCGAGCTGACCGTCGGATCGCCGTTCGATCATTTTGGCGGCCTCGACGGCGCTGTGCCGCGCGACCTCGGTGTCTCCACGTGACAGACGGGTCGTGGCGTGGATCCCTAGGACGACCGCCTGGGCCACCGGGTCCTCACTGCCCATGACGGACAGGACCGCGCCATCGGACCAGTCCCATCCGGTGTCCCACAGGGACGTGGCCGCCAGTGCGGTACGCAACCGGTGCGCGTCGTGAACGCCCCTTCCGGCGATACCCGTGTGCAGGAGGGCACGAGCCTGGGTGTAGTGGCCATCGATCTGCGCCAACCAGGCCCTGAGCTCGATCACCTCCCCGGTCTCCGGTGTGCGCGGATCGGTGTGGTCCAGGAGCGAATCGACCTCGGCCATGAGCGTGCGACCCCGGTCGATTCGTCCACTGGACACGCACACCCGGGCCAGGCCGAGCATGATCTCCAGCCTTGAGCGCGGATCGTCCTCCCCCATGTGGGCGAGAACGCTCTCGTACCAGCGAACGGCCTTGACCGGGTCGGACACCTCGACGGCCTTGGCCGCTTCGATCAGTAGGGCACGGGCATCGTCCCCATCCTCCGACCGACACAGGTGATCCGCGTAGTCGGTGACCGGACGACCCTCCTCACGGAGCGTGTGCGCGGCCCGTCGATGCGCGACGAGCCTGGTCGTGAGGGGGGCCGCGTGGTAGGCGGCCCAGCGCAGCACCTGGTGACGGTAGACGAATCCACGCCGTCCGGCGTTGGCGCGGAGTACGTCGGCGTCCACCAGCGCACCCACCGCCGTGAGCGTCTCGGCGATGTCGAGGTCGGCGACCCTGGCGAGGCGTTCGGGTGGGAAATGCCCATCGAACACCGACGCGGCGTACGCGACCGCTCGAATCGGCCCGGGCAGTGCTTCGATCTCCATGCTCAAGGGCGCCAGGGCGTCAGGATCGGGGACGATGTCGGAGCCGTCCACGCAGTCGCTCCCCCCGCACAGGGCGATCAGGGCCCTCAGGTACCGGGGGTTGCCCCCGCTCTTCTCATGAATGGTGGAACGGTGGCGGACACACACCTCCTCGGCGGTGATCGACAGGCTCTCCTCCCTGTCGAGGGGGCCTACCTGGAGCCGCACGTGCCGCCATCGGCCTTGTGAACCACCGATGGCGGCGAGCAGCCGGGTCGAGCACTGGCGTGGACGATGCGCCACCACCAAGGACATCCGCCGGGCCGGCGGATGGTGCAGGATCCGAATGATCTCCGTTTCCATCTCCGGCGAGGCCAGGTGGGCGTCGTCCACCACGAGGACCAGGCCGAGACCCCCGTCCACCTCCTGGCGCGCGACCCCGGGGAGACCGGCGGGCAGGGGGGCGAACGTTCCGCACCCCTGGGTGTCGGCGGTGCCCGCGACGACGGTGTTCCGGTCTCCATCGACGCCGGCCAGGGCTTCCGTCAACAGCCGGGTCTTGCCGATACCGGGTTCACCGACGACCTCGATGAGCCGCGGTGGTCCGTCCACGGAGTCCAATTCCCGGCAAAGGGACATGAGCTCCCTGGTTCGACCGGTGAACGTCTGATGGCCGAGCTCGGTCTGGATTCTCATCTTGTCTACCCCTCAAGGGTCGGGTGGTCACTCCGGTTTCGGGCCGCGGTCGTGTGGAGGGGCCGGCGGAACCTAGGCGTCTCCCATGGCCAGGCGCAGGCTCAGGGGTCGCATGTCGGTCCAGGTCCGGTTGATGTGTGCCAGGCACTCCTCCTTGGTGCCGGTGGTGCCCTCGTGCCGCCATCCGTGCGGGAGCTTCCGGGACTCGGGCCAGACGGAGTACTGTTCCTCGTCGTTGACCACGACGCTGTAGCGGATGTTGTTCTCCGAGGTGTCCTGCATGGGTCTTCTCCTGATCGTCGGGTTGGATTCGTGCTCTTCTGACATGGATCCGGTCTGGAGGGCCAGGCCCCGGACGTTCCCGCCGGGTCCTCGGAACCGGTTCAGGAAGGGGCCGTCAGCTCGGCGATGGCGTCGAGGAGGGCGTCCCGGACGGCGGGGTCGAGTACGTGACCACGGCTTCCGACGGGGCGGGTGGCTTGAAGGGCGGTGTGCGTCAACTCGGCACAGCGTTGAATCTGCGCGGTCTCGAAACCCCGCATGGTCAGACTGGTCAACGAGAGGGACAGGCCGTGGTGTTCGTCGTCGCGCTCGGCGCTATGGAACCTGCTGCCGGTGGCCTCGATCCCGACCTCGGCCAGGGCCGACTCGGCCATGGTGCCGCTCAGGCCCGAACCGTCCAGGTCGATGAGGACCATGTGGGTGTCGGTACCTCCGGTCACCGGACGGTACCCGTACAGGCTGAGTTCATCGGCGAGGGTGCGGGCGTTGTCGATGGTGCGCTCGGCGACCTCGCGCCACCACGGGGTCACGGCGGCCGCCAGGGTGTGCGCCTGCGCGGCGAGAAAGGTGTCCACCCGGCCCTGGGAGTTCCGATGGCTCACCCGCCTCAGACGCTGGGCGATGCCACGCCCCCGGTATTCGGTGTTCGCGTCGCGTCCGCACAGGATCAGTCCCCCGGGCGGCCCGCCGAGCTGGCCGTGGGTACCGGCGATCACGATGTGGGCGTCGTTGATCGGGTTGGGCAGGAGACCCGCGGAGATGATTCCGGTGATCCCGGTGATGTCGGCGATGAGCAAACTGTCGGCTTCGTCGGCGACGCGCCGTAGCAGGGCGAAGTCGGTGCTGCGCAGTCGGTTGACGGCGTCATAGATGATCGCCGTGGGTCGGTGGTGCCGCACGGCCTCGATGAAACCGGCCCGGTCGAGGTCCCCGTCCGGTGGGATGTCGAGGTCCACCCGCTGGTGGAAGCCCGGGAACGTGGGTCCCAGAGGATCGATCCCGGTGGTGTGGATACGCAGCACCACGTCCTCGGGTTCGAGCAGGGCCAGGCAGACGAGCTGGAGGGCGTCGGCGGGCGAGGTGGGACGGACGTCGGCGTACTCGGCGCCGAACAGGTGCTGGGCTCGGTCGATCGTCATGTCCTCCAGGGCGCTCGGGGAACGGTCGAAGCGCACGGGCAGGTGATCGGACATGAGCGCGCGGACGGCGGGCGGAACGTACCCGTCGGAGAGCGACATCGTCAGGGTCCCGGCCCTGCGGGAGCTCTCCTGGGACACGAGGTCGCGGAGCCCCCCGTCCCAGAGAAAGTCCTGGGGAGCGACGATGGAAGAGGACCCGCTCATTGTCCCGAGATATGGGATCGAAAAACCAGGGGTGGTCATATCTATAGTGGCCTTCCAGCGAATGGTGATGAATGCAGGATCCCTGCCCGGGATTCCGTTCGCCCTCGATGCGTTAAAGAATCGCAGAGAGCATTATTCTTTCTGAGAATCGGAGTGCCCGACACCGCGGGTCCGGTCAACGCCACTCCGGCTGCGGAAGTCTTCTTCGGACGAGACCATTCCCCGGCACCGACCGGGCGAGCTCGCTCCTGACCTGGTCAAAGGGCTTCGCGAAGCCTAAAGCCTAGTTCGGCCAGTCCGTCCCGCCATCGGTGGAGTTCGGCCAGTCCGTCCCGCCATCGGTGGAGTTCGGCCAGTCCGTCCCGCCATCGGCCATCTGCGCCCCGGAGTTCGGCCAGTCCGTGCCCCCCGCGACCACCGAAACCTCGAAGGACTCGGCACCGAGAGCGGGGACCGCAGCCAAAGCGAGACCGAACGAGAAACCGAAGGCAATAGCAATTTTCTTCATGGTGGACCCTCTCGATGAAAGCTTATGTTTTGCCGAACTCCCGGGTTTTCGCTAACTCCTTGCCCGGCACTTCATAGT
>NZ_JBEYLC010000028.1:0-75717 GCF_040635885.1 Nocardiopsis sp. NPDC006832
CGCCTTCTACCTGGGGCTCCACGCCTGTGTCAGGGGAACGAAAGTTCACCCATGAATGCACCCCTCGTCTTGATTGTCGGGTTCCTGCAGATTCCCAGTCACTGAGATCACCTCAGTGGACTCCTGAGTCACCGGAGCATGCACCAAAAGGCTCTCTAAGAAATTCTTTCTAGAATCTTCCGACACGCAATCAACGGCCCATTGAGGAACACTGAAACAACTTCCCAGGGCGCGAAGCGGCAAAGATAGACAGAAGCCGAACAACCGCGGCAGGGGTACTCAGCGGACCCGTTCAAGAAGGTGCGAGGCGCGCCAGAGGAGGGGAGTTCGGAGGTCGGTTTCCTCACTCCTGACAGTAAGGTGCAGGAGTTCGGTGATGGTGACCAGCTCGGCGAACCGCCCAGCGGGGGTATCGAGGATGTGTGCCAGTTCCTTTCGGATCCGTGCGGCCGCAGAGGGTACAAGCAGGCTGTAGCTGTGCAGCATGGCCGCGTCGTAACCGGTCGGAGCCAGTCCCCATCCCTCCCAGTCAAAGAGGGTGAGGGCCGGGGCGCCGAGGTTGGCGAAGTGGAGGTCTCCGTGGGCGGTCGACCACGAGGGAGCGACGGTGTCGACGGGTGCCCCGAGGTAACGGGGCATGGCGTGGTCGAGAAAGGGCTGGAAGGCGGTGCGCCGGTGTGTCCGCACCCGAGAGATCGTGTGCAGGGCTCTGCGTAGCCCGTCCCACCAGCTCGGTGGCAGGTCGGGCTCGTGGGTTAGTACTGCCGACTTTGAAGCGGCAGGAGACGAGGCCCTGTCGTACAGCTCGGCCCGGTAGGACCAGGGGCCCTCGTTCCAGTCGTGCAGGTCGCGCAGCTTGGGGCGGGGCAGCGTGGTGGGCATGGCCCGTTCGGCCTCAACGGATCCGTTCCAGAAGGTGGTGGCGATCCGGTCGGTCGGGGCGCAGGCCAGGCGTAGCCATGCCGGGCCGTGTGCTGTGGTCACCGGTCGGCTCAGGGTTCGCCCACGCCACCCCCATACCTCCTCCGGGTCTGAGGTGGTCGTGGCGTGGAGCGCAGCTCGTGCGCGTGTGTGTGCCGCTCTCATCCGGGCGGCGGTCTTGGGGTCGGGGTGTGTCAGCATCTGGTCCCTTGGGCGCTACCCGGTTCGGTGTCCATCAGTGCGGTGTGGGCTGCGTGGGCGAGGATGCTCTGGGTGCGTGCGGTTAGGCCGATGCGGTTCCAGTGGAAGATCACGTGGTGGGCCAGGATGGCGCGTAGGCCGCGTTGGAGGGTTCCGGTGTGCGCGGCTTGGGATAGTGCTTGTCCGGCGGAGGCGAAGGCGAGTATCCAGGGCGCGGTGAACGCCAAGGGGTTGTCCGGGGATTGCGTGGGGTGGTGGGCGGTGAGGAGTCGGCGCAGGGGGGCGCTCAGTTCTGGCATGCGCTCAGGCGGAACGTCCTTGGGGAGGGGGCGCATTCGCGTGATGCGGTGCCAGATGTCGCCTTGCTCGAACTCGTCTTGGTCCGCGCCTCGGAAAAGAGCGCCGCACAGCATCGTCGACAGCTCACGGCGGCCAAGGACGGTTGCGTGTGCGTTGAGGTAGTCGAGGATCGCGCGGCTGTCGGTGTGGAAGAGGTCGTGGGCGGTGTGCATCGCTGCGGGTCCCCCGAAGGCGAGGGTTTCGGGTTCGTAGACGGTTCGTCGCCAACGGATGGTGGCCTCTGGGGTGGAGAAGCTGTCGAGGATTCGTTTGAGCAGGTCGTCGCCGGGAGTGGTGGTGTCACTGGGCCGCAGGCGCAGTCGCCAGCAGGGGGCTTTGCGGATGAACCACCAGGAGTCCACGAGTCCTGACTGTTCGGCGTGGTGGAGTCGGGGTGTGAGTCGTTCGGTCACCGTGGTTTCGGCCATCTGCCAGTCGGTGAACTCGATGTGGGCCTGGTGCCAGCCGTGCTCTTCGGCCTGTATCTGGAGGGCGGTGGCGCCCGCTTCGGTGTAGGCCTGGACTGCCTCCGCGAGGTGGTCCGTTTCCACTCCGGCGCGGGAGGCGGCGCTCTCCGGTGGGGTCCCGGAGAGCACCTCGAGAACTCCTTGGGCGAGTGGGTGCCCGGTGTCGGAGTTTTCCACGGCGTTGTTCTCCTTACTGGGATGCGGGGCGGGTCAGTTGATCAGTAGGCAGGCGTCCCACCCGGTGACCCGGGGCAGGCCTTGCGCTGCGGTCATCTGGGCCAGGGTGACTCCCGCCTGTCCGTCGAGAAACCCTTCTGTGTCTGCTTGTTCCTGGTCGAGGCGGTCGTTCAGGAACGGCAGGTGGTGGGCGATTGCCGGGGTGAGCGCGTCTGTGGCGGCGCGGTTCGCGGCCTGGGCCAGGCCAGCCCAGCCGTGGCAGAGGCCAGGGTCGTGGACGCGGGCGAGCTGGTTGGGGTCAGCGAGGCAGTCGGCGAAGGCCTGTTCGGCCATGCGTTGGCGGTCGGTGTCGGCGGTGGCGAGGGCAGCGAGTTGTTGGGCTCGGGCCAGGCCGGGTGTGCCGTAGCACCAGCTGGGGCGCTGTGGTCCGCTCTGGTCGGTTCGTCTGTTGCGCAACGATTCGGAGGTGACCCACTGTGGCCACCAGGTGCCGGTGTCGTTTTCCCGGCGCCAGGAGTCCAGCCACGCGCAGATGAGCTCGATGGCCTCGCCCTGCCCATCGACGGTGATCTGGCGCAGATGCGCTTGGGCGAGTAGGGCGAGCGGACCGGTGATGCCGTGGGCGATCCCGAGATTGGCGTGGCCGCCGGAGAAGTGGGCGGAGGTTCCGCGCTGGGGGTCGTGATGGACCCACCAGCCGGGGAGTCGCCGCGCATCGATGACCAGAGGGCAGGTGAGACGGACCAGATAGGTGAGGATGCGGCCGAGTGCGTCATTGGTGGGGTCGTGGTGGAGCAGGTGTGCGCCGATCCCGGTCAGTCCGTGCAGGAGGTCGTATTCGGCGAAGGCGGCGGGTCGTGCGCTGTCGATGCGGGCGTGTGCGAGGTCGAGTCGGCGGTGGGCGAGGCGCCTCACTGCTGAGTCGATGCGCTCTGTCGCCGCAGCGTAGCGGGGCACTCCATCGGCCTGGGCTGTGTGCAGGACGAACGCCAATGCGGGGGCTCCGAAGTACAGGCATGCTTCGTCTGCCGCGCTGACCGGGGTTGCGGCCGCCTTGTGGACTTGGTTGTGGGCTCCTTCCCAGCTTCCTTGGCCGGTGTGGGCGCGCTCGATGTGCATCAGTGCGGTGCCGATGGCGCCCGTGGCCAGGGACTGGGATGGCGCGGTGGGGGTTGCGGTCTGGGCGCTCATCGGGTGGTCTTCCTGGCGAGGTCGCGCTGGGCGGCGGCCCGGACGAGGTGGTGGGTGAGTTGTTCGCGCTTCGGGTCGGTGCCGAGTGCGCGGGTGTGGTGCAGGTGCAGCAGGGAGCGCAGCACCGATTCGGGGTCGCGTTGGAAGGCCAGGTGGGATCGGTAGTCGCTCAAGGTGGTGCGTCGGTGCTGCCAGGCCTGGAGCACTTCCTGCCCGGTGGGCAGCGCTTGGAGCACTTCTCGGCTCTTGTCGGGGTCAGTGAGGAGGAGTGCCTGGTCTCGCACGGTGCGGTCGAGCCTTGGTGCTTCGTGGGGGAGGTTGTCGACGAGCCATTCGGTGGCCTCCCGGGCGTTGGATGCGTAGGAGGTGGCGAGGTCGTACATCCCGGCGACGGTGACCACCTCCCCGGGAGTACCCGCCTGTGCGGTGTACGCCGCTTGGGCCAGGGCTGCTGCGGAGTCCGCGGCGAAGAGCCGTTCGGCGGCGCTCATGGCCGTTCCGTGTCCGTAGCGTCCAGTCTGCGGGTGATAGGTGGCCAGTTGGAAGTGCGGGACGAGGCCGTGGCTGCGAAGGGCGGCGGCCCAGGCTCCGATCCGGGTGACGGCGTCGCCGTACTCCCGCTCCGAGCGCAGGCGGAAGTACAGGTCGAGGTGTTGGTCCCGGTCGGGGTGGGTGAGGTCGTGGTGTCGTTCGAACCACCAGTAGTGCAGCTCCGGCCACTCGTTGACCAGGTCCGGCAGGTGTCGCAGGAGGATGGTGTCCTGGCGAGCGGGGTGTCCGTGGATCTGTGTGTGGACCACGTCGGAGAACCCCGGTAGCTTCCCCTGTTCTGACGGTGTGACGGGCGTGCTCGGTCGCTCGGTCTGCAGTGGAGGGGCGGCGGTCGTGCGATGGAAGGGGACGAGGATTTCGTGGGCGCGCCCTATCCAGCCGTTGGAGTCCGGGGCGGGTCCTTCACGGAGTTCGACAGTGCCGGTGCGCTCCAGTCGTGCCCGCAGCACCTCGCGGTCCAGCGGGCGATCCAGGTTCAGGGGGAGGCGCATTTCCGCGCTGCACATGACGACATCCGCAGGTGCCCTCAGGCGCTCCCGCCAGGTGTTCAACGCCTTCACCCAGGCAGAGTTCGGTGCCCCGGGGTCGGGGAGGCTATCCGTACTCAGCCTCCACCGGGCAGCGGCCAGGACGATACGCCCGCGTCGAAGGCGGGGCAGGAAGGGCAGGGATGACGCCGCTCCCCAGTCGAAGGCTTGGTAGACGGCGCAGCGACCAGCCGGGGCTTCGGCGAGGAACCGTGCCAGCGAAGGTGTGAGCATGGCGGCCTCGAGTGCGTGGGTCACCCGTGGTTCGACGTAGCGGCCGGTGGAGATCTGGAGGAGCCTGAGGTGGCGCGCGTCGGCGGTCAGGGCGAGATCATGTAGGCCGATGACGGCGCCACCGGGCACGTGGTGTTCTGCCAGGGGGATGATCACGGGCAGGAGCCGGGAAGTGCGGACAGCGTTCGCTGTACGCCGCTGACGTGGCGGAAAGGACAGCTGCGCGGTGACCGTGTCCGGATCCGCAGGGGACGTGTAACTCTCGGTGAGGCCGGACCGCGCGGAGGCGGACAGAAGGTGGGCGAACCGGCCGGCCATGCTGCTGCCCGGTCGCGGAGCCGAGGTGACCAGAAGCCGGAAGTCCCCTCGGTCCACGGCCCCTGCTGAGGGGGCGTGCAGTTGGAAGGAGAGCTCGACCCTGGAGGGAGCGAGCACCTCCTGCGGTTCCCCCAGGGCGATCTCATCGACCATGCTGTCAGTCAGGACCACTTCTGTTCGGCCGCTGAGGGCAGCTTCTTGAGCAAGGGCGAGCAGGTACTGGTCACGCTCGGTCAGGGCCGGCCGAGCGCTGGTGTGCGCAGAGCCGACATAGTCGGCGGGCAGCCCCAAACCGGCATCGGAGACGACCTCGACCACCGGGATGGCGGCTCCTGGGCCGTAGCGTTCCCGGAACCTGGAGTGGAAGTCCTTCCACCGCGGATAGCCGTAGGGGTAGGGACTCAGGCGGATCAGCGCGGATGCGGCTGCTTCGGCTTCCCGGAGCACGTTCTCCGGCAGGGTGATGCTGGCGTCCAGCGCCGTGTCCACGACCGACCCGACCTCACTGAGTGGCTGCCGATGGAGTTCAAGGCCCCGGTGGGTCTCGCGGAGTTCATTGACGATGTCGGCCGTCTCAGGAAGCTCCTCGGCTCCGTACTTGTCCAGGTGGGTGCACAGGTAGGCGAGGGCGTCGGGCTCACTCATCGGGGCGCGAAGGCTGGTGATCAGGAAGTTCTGTGCCACCAGTGCGGCCAACAAGACCCGGATCTGTTCGTGCGGAACGTTCGGATGCTCTGCGGCCAAGGCTGTGAGGAGTTCCCCGAAGGGCAGCGGGTCGCGGGCCGCGGCCATGGCGGCGCGCACGGGCGGGGTGTGGCGGATCGATACCTCTTGGGGTGCCATCTCCCTGGGTCGCTGGGAGCTGGGCAGACCGGGGATGCCGAGCCGGTCGTCTCGGGCGAACGCCGTGGCATTGGCGATCACGGTTACCCGGTCCAGGAGCCGGGGCTGCTGTTCCAGCCGGTCCACGGCCCCCTCCAGCCAATCAGCACCGGCACGGGCGATCGTGCGGTGGCCATCGCCCCAGCGCACCCGTGTCTGAGGGCCCGCTTTCACCTCGGCCACCCCGGCGAACAGACCGAACGGAGTGGCCCTGCCCTGCCAGCGCAGCACGTAGGAGCCCAGCGAGCGGACCAGGCGGCGTGCACGGCGTGCGTCAATGGTGTGTCCGGCCGCCACCCGTTCGATCTGCTCGGACAGGACGGGGCTGGCGTGCTGGATGGCTTTGCGGAGGCGTTCGTCGCGCCACACGTGCCTCAACCAACGGCTCCCCTGTTCGACCGCGTTCTCAGGCGCACCTGGCAGATCCGGGGCGTCGGGCAATCGGAGGTCGTGGGGGTAGGTCGTGGCCCGGATCAGGGGTGGTCCTGCCCGGTGGTACAGGGTGCGGTCCGCTCTCGGTGGCATCAGCAGGGGTCCTGCCTGTCTCGCTGCGTACAAGGGGGAGCGGCGGGTCCGGGCGAGAGCATCGCCCGAACCCGCCGGGGAGCGATACCGGTGTTAGGCCGGGTCGCTCACGAAGGACACGCAGGCGGTCCCGTCGCACGTGGAACCGCAGCCGTCACTGGTGCTGCGGAGCAGGCCGGGCAGCGGCTGGGTGGCTTCCTCCACCACCTGGATGTCGAGCGTGAAGTCGTCGAAGGCGTTGGGGGCCAGGGGGTTCACCATGGGGTTACTCCTTTTCGTCGGGGTTGTGTGATGCGGCCTGGCCCTCGTCGGGCCAGGAGATGACGACCGACCCGTGCTGCTTGGGCAGGACTCGTCCTTCAGGAAGGTCCTTCGGGTCGGTAGTGGCCGGGTAGAAGCTGATGCGCTCGGGGCCGTTGCGGTGGCTGCGTCCCCAGGCGGCGATCGCCGCGTTCATGGGTTCGGCGACCTCACGGGCGCGGGGGCCGAAGGCGTGGACTCCGAACTCGAAACGGGCCTCGCCCTCTGCTTCGGTCTTGCGTACGGCCAGGTAGGCGAAGCTGTCCCGATCCACCGCGGCCGGGCAGGCCATCCTGTTCTGCGGGGAGACCACTCCGGTGTCCAGGGCGCGGTCCACGCTCAGGAGGCAGAACCCGTCCAGAGCTGTGGCGAGCCACATCTGGAGCGTGTCGAACTGCTCCGAGGCGGTGATCTCCACCCCCGACCACGCCTCGATGCGCTCGGTATCCAGCACGCCGCTCAGCTGGTCAGGGTCAGCGGGCTCCCCGTCGTCGAACCGCAGGCCGATTTCCTGTCCCCGCAGCAGGAGCAGCCGCTCGGTGTGGGCGCCGGCGCCCTGCATCTTGACGAAGCCGCAGATCTTCGCGGAGGTACTGACCAGGTGGGCGCCCTGGCGGACGAAGGTGACCGAGCGGGTCAGACCGCGCATGCGCAGCGGAACCGTCAGGGTTCCGTCCGGGGTGAGCTGGTCGATCCACGCGGGAGGGATGTCCCAGGCTCCGACCGTGACGATGATCCGCTGGTAGGAGGCGTGTTGGGGGCAGCCATCCTCACCATCGGCCAGGACGACGTTGACGTCGTTGTACCCGGCGTCCTTCAGGCAGGCGCGGGCGCGGTCGGTGACGTCGGGGTCGATGTCGAGCGTGGTGACCTCACCGTCTTGTCCCACCAGTTCGGTCATGAGGGCGGCGTTGTAACCGCCTGACCCGATCTCCAGGGCCCGCATCCCCTTGTCCAACCGGGCCTGTTCGAGCATGGTCGCCTGGATCTGCGGGGCCGAGACCGAGCTGATGGTGGTGCCGTGCTCGTCGCGTTTGGTGACCACCACGCCCTTCTTGTAGGCCTCCGCCAAGGTCACCTCCGGGGCGAATCGCTCACGCGGAACCGTGAGGAAGGCCCGCTCGACCGGGCCTGTGTGGATCAGTCCGTCCGCCTTGAGCTCCTCGGTGAGCTGCCTGCGGAGTTCAGTAGCCCGGTTCGTGTCAACGGTCGGTTCGGTCACGAGATCTCTTCTCTCCATACGGGTAGGTATCAGCGGCAGACGTCCCGGAGCCGCCCGGTCTCACGTGTGGCAACGGCACGACCATCGCGATGCCATCACTGTGTGTGGTGAAAAGGCGAGGGTTTCCAGAGGTGTCGGAGAAGTAGCCCTCACAGACGAGCCAGCCCACCACCTCCCAGGCTGATCTGCCTCATCCTGGGCGATGGTGGTCGTATCAGGCATGAATCGATCTCCCCTGGTGCGTGGCGTTTTCCCGTGGATCGCGCGCCGGATGCCTGTTCCGACACGGTTGCTCTTTTCGCTGGATCGCTCGGTGCCAGCAGTCTTCCGAGAAGCGGCCCGGTCTTCCTATGCGCATGTGCATAATTTTCACGTTCGATTCATGCGCGGCGTTCGATTTAGGCGCCCTGAACTGGGATTATTCTCGCGAATAAGTTTCTTGATTCGGGTCGACCGATGACTTGGGGACGTACAGTGACCATGTGGTCGAATCACCGCCATCCTTGACAGCCAAGACGGCACTGCGCATCGTGAGCGAGACCAAGGCCGAGTTCGGTTGGTCGAGTCGCGGAGCACGGGTTCTCGGGCCCGTGGGAGAGAACGCCTCCGTCCACCTCCCTGGGCAGGGATTGGTCGTGCGCATCTGCGCGCGCGACCAAATACAACGGGCGGCCCGGGAACTATCGCTCGCCCGTTGGCTGTGCGAACGCGAACCACCCACGACACAGGTGGGCGAAGGGTCTTCCACTCCACTGCTGCATCAGAGGTGGGTCATCACCGCGTGGCGCTACATCCCCGACATCGAACCCGGAACTCCGCAGAGCATCGGCGCGCTTCCACGCCGACTTCACCCTGGTCTTCCTCCGTGGCAGGCTCAAGTGGGGCATACCTGCTCCAAGATGTTCAACAGACCCCGCCGCGATAGCTTCGGTACATGGACACGACCGAGGGAAACCAGGACCGTTGGGTTGTGCACGGCGAGCGCACCCTCTACGACAATCCGTGGGTGCGATTGGGAAAAGCCGAAGTCACCACCCCCTCGGGCACCAGGTTCGAACACCACACCGTCACCCTCCCTGCCGCAGCCATGATCGCGATCCTGGACGAAGCCCGGGAACAAGTGCTGATGAGTTTTCGGCACCGGTTCGTCCCCGATGTATGGGGGTGGGAACTGCCCGGAGGCCTGGTCGATCCGGACGAAGACCCCGGGCAAACAGTGATCCGTGAGGCCCTGGAGGAGACCGGCCACCAGGTCACTTCAGTGGAGCATGTGGCCACGTTCGAGCCGATGATCGGGATGGTCCGCAGCCCTCATCACGTTTTCGTCAGTCGTAGTATTTCTTCGACCACCGATCCGACCGAGCTCGACGAAGGCATCTACGTGTGGGTTCCTCTGGCCAAGGTCCGTTCCCTGATCAGCGAAGGCCAAATCCAGAGCTCAGGTACCCTCATCGCTCTACTTCACCTTTTGTCCTTCTAGCAAGACACGGCTCCCGAAGTACCGCTTCAAGCGGGCCCGTTGGCGGAGTGACCCGGAGCGCTCGGACAACACGGCAGCACTTTTCGCTTGTTCTCGCGCCAACGTGTGCTCGCCTCTGGTGGTGAAGGCCAATGCGAGATCCGTGCGTAGTCCGCATTCGGTCCGGCCCAGCCCGAGGGGGATGATCTCGTTCAGTGAAGCCGTCAGATCGTTGATCGCCTGTGTGTCGCCCAGCCGTGCCAGGCAGTGGCCCCGCCAGCGCAAGAGGTGGGTCTGGTCGAGCATGAGGAAGGGCAGCGCGGGATCATGCGATTCCGAAGGCAGGATCGCAAAGGCTCGGTCCAAGGCTTTCCGAGGCTGCGTTTTCTCTCCCAGCGCAGCGTGGACCTCCGCCTCTGCGGCCCACAACCACGAGCGCAGGAGTGGTGGTAAGGACCCAGTTTTTCCATGGTTGATGGCGGTGATGATGGCGAGGGCTTCACGACGTCGGTCACTGTCCATGAGCACATAGATCTGCTCAGCGCTCACGTACGCCAAGACCGCAGGGTCTTCACTCTCTCTAGCGGCGGCTTTGGCTGTTTCGTAGTAGCGCCAGGAAGTTGCGGGCTGCCCTGAGTCCAGGGCCTGCCAGGCAGTCAGGGAAGCGGCTTCAGCAAGTACTCGCGCCAGTACACGGCGTACTGTTCCTGGAAGCGTGCAGTTCATCAGGTCATGCATCTGTTGCACGTGGGCCTGGCTCTGTGCGAGGAGGAAGTGCGCCCCCAGTTTCCGGTCGATCAGTCGGAGGTTCTGGGTCTGTTGCTCAAGAAGCAGGACCAGGGCGTGATCGACCGTTTGGAGTTCCAGGCGCTCATGCAGTTGATGGGCGACGACGGGCCGCCCTTGGTCAAGAGAAGTGTTCCCCCAAGGAAGGAGAGCTCCCATCGAGTCCGATGACGTTCGGGGGTGGCCATCACTCAAGGGTGCACCCAGACCTTGGAGAGCCTCGTAGGCCCGACGCCGGTCGGTCAATCCCTTCCCTGCTTCGGCGCGAGTAATGGTGCTCTGCGCCACCCCGCACATCCGAGCCAAAGCCTCCTGAGACAGATTCTTCACCCTGCGACGCAGGAACTGGATCGCCCTCTGAGCATCACGTTCACGCACCGCGGCCACCATGGCCGGTTCCCGCCACACCCATGACGGGATACACATACACGCGTTCCGTGATCCATCACGAGCGCGCCCACAGTTACCGCAACGCATCCTGGAGCCTCCCGAAGTCGTTGGAACCTCTCGCTGTGTGCTTGAGGTGCTTTACCGGAAGAAAACGGTCGAAAGAATCCACCGAGCGAAGACCCGTGGGTGAGAAGGTGATAGCAGTTCGGAGGAGATGGACACCGTCATGTCCTCCTGCCGCCTTCTCGCAGGGCCTGGAGGATGGGGATCGCGCTGACCTTGTCCTCTGTCAAGGACTCCCAGTGGATCTCGGAGGGGCGGCGCTTGGGTGGGCACGGGATGGCTTCCTCGGGAGTGACGATGAGGTCCACGCTCACGTCGTGCTCCGATTCCGGGATCGGCTCATCGGTGACCTGCAACGAGTGCACGGTGGTGACGATGAGGGTGGTATCGGTGACCAACCCCGCCTGCGCGAGCAGGGCCATCTCGATGTCGCTGTAGCCTGCACCCTTTCCGATGCGTACGCCGTTGGGGTTGACCGCGACGCTTCCGCAGACGATGACGTCTAGGGGTCGCATCCGCTCAGGGTGGGTTCGGGGGGCGTGCTGCGCTGCGAGTTTTCCGGAGGACGCGATCTCGGGCGCGGTGGACAGCTTCTGCGGGTCGATCAGGTAGAAGGGGTCCTCGGTCGCGATCTTGGGCACCGCCATGTACAGCAGCTTGCCCGCCTCCGCTGCGGCTCGGCGTACTTCTGCCTGTGCCTTGTCCGGATTCGCTTTGACGACCTGAGCGGCGGTCCACCCGGGATGTTGGGAGAGCAGCCGGGCGGCTTGGTCGGCGCCATAGAAGTTCGGGATCTTGCCGTGTACCGCGCCGGTTCGTCCGATGTTCTCAGCATCCAGAAGTGCCCACATCTTCTCTCGGAGATGGTTCTTTGCCTGGGCATCGGGGCTGATCGAGTTCATGAGGGTCCTAACGGGTGAGCAGGTCGATGAACCGACCTTGGACTTCTGCGACGGCGGGTGCGGTGCGCCAGGCGTTGAGTTCTTTCAGCGCGGTGGCGATGAGGGAGGTCGCCCCGCCGGCGCGGGTGGTGTGCGCGACGTCCATGGCCTCGTTGAGCGCGGTGGCGGCGGCGTCGGGCTCACGTCGGCGTACGTGGGCCAGGGCCAGGTTGGCGAGAACGATGCCCCGAGATTTGGGGCGTTCGCTCAGCTGGTCAGCGGCTTGCTCGAGGAGGTCGCGCGCGTGGGTGGGGCGGCCCAGAGCCAGGTACACCGATCCAGCGATCCGCAGTCTGCGCCCTTCCCATGCGGTGTTGTCGAGGTCCTGGTCGGTGCGTGCGTAGTCATCGGCGATGTCGAGGTAACGAGAAGCCTCACGGGGTCGGGCGAGACGAGCGTGGGCCTCGCTCACGTGCAGTGCCGCGAGCGCCTGGAGCTCGGGGGCCTCGGGTGCCGCTCTCATGGCTTGGTGAGCGGTGTGCATCGCCAGGTGATGGTCGCCGGTGGGATTGTAGAGGGGGATGAAGGACTTGCGCAGTAGTGCCTGGGCCAGAGTGTGCTCATCACCAACAGCCCGTGCCGTGGCGATGGCTTCGTCAAGGTAGGCGGTGGCGACACGAGATTCTCGACGTTGCGACGCGTCCCAGACCAGCTTGCCCATAAGCAAGCAGGAGCGCGCTCGGAGTTTTTGTGCAGTGGAATGACGGGCCAACCCTGGGTGGTGGGTCAATCTTCCATGTAGCTCTCCAGCCTGCGCCAGAACCACCGTCGAGGGCACCGTTTGGTAGTCCCGCTCCAGCAGGAGGAGGCCCAGAGCCAACTCCTCGACATCGATGCTCTGGCGCGGCACCGGTTTTCTGAACGTTGAACGTGGTATTTCTCGTGCGCCGCTGCGCGATGGGAGCTGTTCGGTGCCCAGTGCTCCGAGCCCACGAAGGGCTTCGTAGGCCCGGCGCCGGTCGGTCAACCCCTTCCCTGCTTCGGCGCGGGTGATGGTGCTCTGCGCCACCCCGCACATCCGCGCCAACGCTTCCTGAGATAGATGTTTCACCCTGCGGCGCAGGAACTGAATCACCCTCTGAGCATCCCGTTCACGCACTGCGGCCAACATCGCCGGCTCTCGCCACACCCACGACGGGATACACGCACACGCGCCCCGCGACCCATCGCGAGCACGCCCGCAGTTACCGCAACGCATCGAGGGCTTCCTCCGTCGCCTGGGGGTAGAGGGGTGTAACCGAGATATCCCCACCGTAACCACCACAACGCCCACCGTTGAGGGCTTTTAGTGGAACCATCAGCCGGTTGATGAGGCGTTCGGGCTCGTCAACCTGGATGAATCGAACAGCACGCATGAATTCGAACGCCAAGCCATGCGCACACGCATAGGTTCACCGGCACGCTCGGTTCGAGACTGCTGTCCATGTCGACCACAACCCCCGTACCACCACGACTGTTGAATACCGCCACGCCTGATCCCGAACATTGCGCTGAGCTCCAACCGTCCTTGGACGAGTTGGTCCAGGACACTGGCGCCTCCTATGGGGTGGTGTTCGGTACCCATGGCCTGCACTTGCTCCGCTCCGGTGGCCTGGGCCAGGTCAGTGCCGAGAGTGTCACCGCGGTGATGACCAACGTGCTGTTGCTCTCTCGCGGCATGGGTCGGCTCACCGATCGCGGCGAGGCAGAAACGATCGTGGTGCGCTACCGCTCCGGAGCGCTCGTCCTGGCACCGTTGTCGCCCGCCTTCGGGCTGGGGCTGTTCTCCGACCACGTCGGAGATCTGCAACAGATCGCCTATGGCATCACCCGTTTTTGCTCGCGCACAGTTCACCTGCTCCCCCAGGACCTGGTTTCGGTGCCAGCGGTTGCACAGCCTTTGACGGAGGGAGCACGGTGAACACTCTGGTACCCGCGCCGCTGTTGGTCCGTCCCTCGGCCGGGGTTCTCATGCATTCGGTGTTCGAGGCCAATCCGGATGTGTCCGCCTCCTACTCTCCGGATCTTCCGGAGGTGTTCTGTCATGCGCTTGGGGTGTGCCGGGAGTCCCAGCGCGCGATAACGGTCGCCGAGGTGGCCGCTCGCACCGGCCACTCTGCGGCGGTGATCGGGGTGGTGCTCTCGGAGTTGGCGGAGCTGGACCTGGTGCGGTCGGTGTGTGCTCCGGCCCGGGCCGAGCGGCTGCGTACCTGGGCCGCGCTCGAGCGGCAGGTGCCGGTCGCGGTCGCAGTGGTCAAGTTGCTTGTCGTCGGCACCGATCGAGAACAGGCCCACCTCGCGTTGGCCTCCCTGGCCCAGGAAGGTCCTTGGCGTTTGCAGAACGATCCCTGTGTCGAGGTCGCCACCAGGCGCATCGCTCCGGATCTGGACATGTTGGCCTTGGGGGTCAGCGGCCTGGGTAGCGGGAGCTCGGTGTGGAGCGATGCCTGCCGGGAAGCATTCGGTGCCGTGGTCATCACCGGCCCCTCCCCCAAGGAGTTGACCAGTACCCGGGAGAGTCTGTCGACACTACGGGCCGCCGGTGTGCCCGTCGTGGTGTTGATCCACCACGACGCCGAAGGCGAGGTCGACACCGATATGGTGCGCGCCTGCATGGGGCTGCCCGACCACACCCCGGTGGTGATCGGTGACGTGTACAGGCGTGGTGTGTGCGAAGCGTTGATGGATCTGTGCTCGACGCTGATGAACGGAGGCCGCCGATGACCACGCCACCCCGTGCGGTGATCTTCGGGTCGGGCCACTCCGCTCTGACCCTGGCCACCGGCTTGCTGGAAGACGACTGGCGCGTGGACGTGTTCACCCGCCACCCCACTGCGGAGATTCTCGGCAATCCGGCGGGGCTGACCCAACTGACCTTGCCCTCGGTGCACGCCACCGAGCTGGCGTTGGGTTTGGGGTTGTGGCAGCACACCGCCCCGCCCGCGCACGAGGTGCGGATGCGTATGGTTCCTCCTCACGGGGAGGGGTTCGGTTTCACCGCACCGTTGCCGGGTCCGGCGGTGGCCATCGATCACCGGCTCAAGAGCGCCTACTGGCTCCAACACGTGGCCGGGCGCGGCGGGCGGGTCCACGAGCGGGCCTGTACTTCTGCGGATGTGTCCGGGTTCGCCTCCACTCGGTTGCACGACTTGGTGGTCGTTGCCCCTGGTAGCGACAGCGACTTGCGGCACTTGTTCGCCCCGGATCCGGATCGGTCGGGTGGGGCGACCGATCGGGTGGTGGTCCAGGCCCATCTGGCCGTGCCCGAAGAGCGACTCCCGCACCGTGTGGAGGTCCTCTCCTGTCCTTGGGGTGAGGTCATGGTCTATCCCGTGCTCACGGTCGATGCCCTCTCCCCCTTCCAGGTGCGCTCTCTTTCGGCTATCGACGCACCGCCGATGCATGTCACCCCGTATTCGGCGGTGTGTGTTCAGGTCATGGCACGCCCTGGAACCCCGCTGGACCCCACCCCGACGGCCGCTTCCCCAGAAGAGGGGGGCGAGACAGGCGCGGGGCTGCCGCGCCGGCATGGCGCTCACGCCCGGAGTGCCTGGGCTCATGTGCTCGCCCAACTCGCCCGACTGGCCCCGGACTTGGCTCAGGAGTGCTCTGAGGGGGTGGTGATCGCGGGGTCGGAGTTGGTGCGTGAGGTGCATCCGCAGGTGCGTCGACCCGTGACCACCATCCAAGGGGCCCCGGTGGTGGGGATCGGGGACGCCACGATGACCGTGGAGCACGCCTCCGGGCAAGGTGCCGGAGCCTCGACCTGGGTGGCCACCACGTTGCGCGACCAGCTCCGCCAACACGGCCGGGCGCCATTCCACGCTGACTTCCTGACCGGGGCGTGGGAGGCCTACTGGGCCCGACATGGCCAATACACCGCCACCTTCGGTGGGTTCGTCACCGCCTACTGGAGCGGAGCGCTTCCCGACCACGTGCTCCGGGGCTTCACCGAGACCGTGTCCACCCCTGAGGGTGCGGCGGCGTGGTCGGCCGGGTTGGACGATCCCGCTCGGATGAACCACCTGCTCACCCTCTGAACCCCCGCCCGCACCCACTTCCTCCTTGTCCTTCGTCGAGCCGGAAGGCGTTGCTTCGCCATGTCTGAGAACACCCCCCAAGCCCGAACGGGTTCGGTACCCAACCCCCGCCTGTACAGCCCTCGGAACCTGCGCCGTTACCGACGCCTGGTGGTGGGCCTGTCCCACAAACTGGCGTGGAAGGTCGACAACGACCACCTCCTGGACCTGTACGCCGCACTGATGACCCCCACCCACCTGGAGGTGGGTCCGGCCGACGCGCATTTCCTTCTCCGCTCCCCCGCCCCGGCGGGGTCTTCTGGAGAACCGGTGTCCGCGGCGTTGCGGCAGATTCACCTGATGGACCTCAACGATGGCCCCCTGGACTACTGCGCTCCCCGGTTGGCCGAGCATGGGCTGGTCATCCCGCACCGGCACGACGTCCTCACCGCTCCGTGGCCCTTGGGGGATGCGTCGGTCGGGTCGGTGGGGATGTTCCACGTCCTGCATTGTGTCCCCGGTGCCTCGTTGCGGCACAAGCAGACCGCGTTCACCGAGGCCGCCCGTGTGCTCAGCCAGGGCGGGGTGTTCATCGGCTCCACCCTCCTGGGAGTCGAGGACCCGCATACCCACAACAACCACCTCGCCCGCCGTCTCCAACACGTCTACAACCAGCCCGGGCGCAACATCTTCCACAACACCGGCGACCGGTTGACCGACCTACGCGCCATGCTGGATCTGCACTTCGCCAGCGTGGAGTTGACCGTGATGGGCGCGGCCGGGGTGTGGGTGGCCAAGGAGCCGCGCCGATGACCTCCACGAACATGAAAGCTCGACCGGATAAGCCGGGTGGGACGGTGGCGATCATCGGTATGGGCTGCCGCCTGCCCGGCGGCATCGACTCCCCCGACCTGCTGTGGAAGACCCTGACCGAGGGACGCGACTGTGTATCCCGTATCCCTCAGGAGCGGTGGGAGCGGATGGTCGCCCACCTGCACCCCGACCAGATACCTGAGCATCCGTTCCACGCGGGGGTGGTGGAGCACGTCTTCGACCACGCCTTTTTCGGTATCAGCGCGGACGAGGCAGCCGAGATGGACCCCCAACAGGGATGGTTGCTGGAAGTCGCCTACGAGGCGTTGGCCGATGCCGCGCTCCTCCCCGCATCGTTGGCCGGTTCCCGTAGTGGTGTGTACGTGGGGGCGGCCTCCATCGATCAAGCCGCCATCAACTTCGGGGCGAGGAATCGGGCGGGGGTGTTCACCGCATCGGGTGCGGGGATGGCGATCCTGGCCAACCGCGTCTCCCACCATCTGGACCTGGACGGGCCTTCGCTGGCCATGGACACCGCCTGTTCATCCTCGCTGAGTGCCCTGCACTACGCGGTGCGCGACCTGCGCGCGGGCGAGGTCGACCTTGCGCTGGTGGCCGGGGCCAACGTGCTGACCAACCCGGTGATCACCACCTCCTTCGTCGAGAGCGGGGTCCTGTCCCCTGAGGGACGGTGCAAGCCCTTCGACCAGAGGGCGGATGGGTACGTGCGCTCCGAGGGCGCGGTCGTTCTGGTCCTGATCCGCGCCGAACTCGCGGCCGAACGTGGTCACCGGGTGTGGGCGCAGGTGGCCGGAACCGGGGTCGGGCACGGCGGTGCTGCGCCGCATCTGTTGGCTCCGCGCAGGGGGCGTCAAGCCGCGACGCTCCGGCGAGCTCTGGCCGATGCCGGCCTGGCTCCCGATCAGGTGGGGTGGATTCAGGCGCATGGGACCGGGACCAAGGCCGGGGACCGCGTTGAAGCCGCCGGTATCGCCGAGGTGTTCGGCCACAAGGGTCCCGTGGTGGTGGGGTCGGTCAAGAGTGCGCTCGGCCATCTGGAAGGGGCGGCCGGGGTCACCGGGGTGATGGCCGCCGCTCTCGCCGTCCACCACGGGCAGATTCCACCCACCGTAGGCCACCAGAGCCTGCGCAAGGGCTTGGAAGAACAGGTCCGGGTACCGCTGGCCCAGGTGGAGCCGTGGACCGAAGACGACGGTTCGGTGCGGGTGGCGGGAGTGTCCTCGTTCGGGTTCGGTGGGTCCAACGCTCACGCCCTCATCTCTCAGGCCCCGGTGACGGAGCCGCCAATGGATGAGGATCCGATGTCGTTGCCGGAGACCGTCGTGGTCTCGGCTCACTCCCCCACCGCGCTGTCCGCGACTGCGGGGTGTCTGGCGGTTGGTGCCCCTGGGGTGGGGTCGGTGGGGGTGGTGGCCGATACCTGTCTGGCACGCGGTGCTCATGCTCGTGTCCGATCCGCTGTGACCGCTGCCGATTTGGGGACGTTGGTGCAAGGGTTGCGCAACCTCCAAGATGGCACACCCGATCCGAACGTCATCGGCCCGCGCACCGTGCCCGCCGTGCGCCCGAGGGTGGTGTTCGTTTATTCCGGGCATGGGGGCCACTACCCGGACGCCGGTTCGGAGTTGGTGCGGCTATCGGCCTTCGCCACAGCGGTGGAGGAGGCGCGGGCGGCCCTGTCCCACCACACCGGGTATCCGGTGTGGTGGCCGGGTGATGACCTGGACGGGTTTGTCGATGCCCAGCATTGCACCTTCCTGATTCAGCTCGGGCTCGCCGCGGTGTTGGCCGAGCGCGGTATCGTCCCCGACCTGGTGTTGGGGCATTCGGTCGGGGAGATCGCCGCCGCCCACACCGCCGGAGTCCTGGACTTGAACGCGGCGGCCCGGGTGTTGGCCGAACGCAGTCACCTGCTCGGCAGGTTGGACGGGACCGGTGGCATGTTGGTCATCCGCGCCGATATCGACCAGGTTCAGGCGGCCCTGGGCCTGTACGGCGGTCGGATCACCGTCGCCTCCTACAGTGCGCCCGCGGTGCAGGTGGTGGCTGGCCCCTCCGCATATCTCGACCACCTTCACGCTCGATTGGAAGACCAGGGGGTGTGGTGCACACCGGTCGCAGATGTGATCCCGGCGCACTCCCCCGCTGTCGACCCCGTGGTGCCCGCGCTCCGTGAAGCCCTGGCCGGGCTCGTCAGCGGCCCTGCCCGAGTACCGATCATCTCCACCGCCCACCCCGACCACCCCAGCGACACTTCGGGCCGGTGGGGTGCCGGGTACTGGGCCGAGCAGGCTCGATGCCCGGTCAGATTCACCGAAGCACTGGCCGCAGCCGCAGAACTCGACCAGGATCGGCCGGTGGTGTTCGTGGAGATCGGTCCCCGTGCCCTGCTGAGTGAACACATCCACCACACCCTCCCCGACGCCACCACCGTCGCCATCACCAGTGATCCAGCCGAGTTCGCCCGAGGACTCGGAGAGCTGTACACCGCCGGTCTCACCCCCACCAGGCCGACCGGACGCGCCCATCCACACCTGGTGGTTCGACCAGGTTGGGACCACACCGAGTACCCGTCCCCTTCGGAACAACCCGATGTGGTGATCGCTCCCGCTCCTGACCAGGTTCTGGCGCACCTGGCCGAAGAACTCGGGCGCCTGACCCCGTTGCCCGAAGGGTTCGACCCGCACAGCACCTGGGCCGAGACCGGGTTGGACAGCCAGAGCCTGCTCCATCTCCTCACTCGTCTGCGTCGAGTACCGCCGTGGGCACAGGTCGACATCCGGCTGTTCCTGCCGGACCGTACCTGGCAGCAGGTGGCCACCACCTTGGTCGAACTCCTGCCCCGGCCACACGGACCCTCCCAGGAAGAGGCGCCGTCCTTCCTCCCCTGAACCGGAGGGCAGCTCGCCTCACCGTGGTCTCGCCCCGTGCAAGGGGCCGGGGCGAGACCACACTCACCTGGTACCGGTTCCCGCCGAGTACACCGTTCAAGGCCTGGCTCTGGCCCGCCTGACCGACCCTGCGACAAGGACCTCCTGAAGAGATGTCTTCTGAAACCCACCGGCTTCAGCAACGCACACGTTTGATGGTCGACGCCCGCACCTATCTTTCCCCCACCGATACGCAAACGCTGACCGGTCACACCCGACACACGCTCAGGCTCCGGGTCGATGAAGGCTCCCTGGTCGCCCACCGTGTGGGAACCCGAACGTTCTCCTACCGGACCGACTCGGTCATCACCTACTGCCAACGCCGCCACCCCGAGTTCACGCTCTTCGACCGGTTGGACAGCGCCGAAGGGGAGCTGATCACCGAGCCGGAGCTGACCGCCGAGCTCGACCACGCGCCGGCCGGGACGTGGTGGACGCTGGCCCGTCGCGATCACTGCCCACCGGACTGGCCGACCTGGCAGGCCTGGTACCAGGGCGAGACCGAGCGAGCCGAACAAGTCCTGGCCGAGCAACAATCCCGGTGGGAGCAGGAGAACGCCCGGCTTCGCGCCCGCGGCGTACTCCGGCGCACCCTCTGGGTACCCGCTCAACCCCTGTCCGGGTACGGACGGTACTGCTTGGCCCGGTACCGGCACGTGGTCGCCGCCGGGGGGCAAGTACGGGTGTTGCCCGCGTGGAAGTGCACCCACCTGGAACACCGGCGCAGTCTTCCCGACCTGGAAGTGCTACCAGGCGTGGTCTACGCGCGCCGCCACACCCACCTGGGGTCGCGTACCGGGGCGCTGCGCATCCAGGATCCGGGCCTGTCCGGGGCCCTACATGAGTTCCTGACCTGGGCCAGTGACCGGCAGGCGCTGTCCTTGATCGGCTTCACCCGTTGGCGGCACCCGCTCCAGGGGGCGGCTTGACCAACAACGTACAAGGGTTGTCCGGAGTGGTCGTGCAGATGCGTGACGTGCATGGCGGTGGCCTCCATATCCACACCACTCCCACGCCCCAACCAGTGGTTCCACGTCAGCTTCCGGCGCCGCGGTTGTTCTTGGACCGCGACCAAGCACGTGCTTGGCTCGATCGGTCCTGGAGCAT
This sequence comes from Nocardiopsis sp. NPDC006832, assembly GCF_040635885.1. Lineage (NCBI taxonomy): Bacteria > Bacillati > Actinomycetota > Actinomycetes > Streptosporangiales > Nocardiopsidaceae > Nocardiopsis > Nocardiopsis sp. NPDC006832. Next base: position 20,365 of record NZ_JBEYLC010000028.1, read on the forward strand.
CCGTCACGGACCCATGCGGGTCGCCGTACAGGGCCCCTCCGGTATCGGGAAAACAGCGCTGGTCACCGCATGGGGGCATAAGCACCAGCACCGATGGCCCCACGGAGCCCTGTACGCGGATCTGTCCACCACCGATTCCGACACCATCCTGCGGGGATGGCTCCTCGCCTTGGGCCACACCTACCTCCCCGACAGCTCTGGAGGACTCGAAGCCCTGTGGCGCACCGCCACCGCGCACCAGCGTCTGCTCGTGGTGGTCGAACAGGCCACCGCCGAGGCCGTTCATGCGCTGTTCCCGGCCGGGCCAGACTGCGCCGGGATCGCCACCGCCCACCACGGACTGGACGAACTCGTGGCCACCGGCGGACGCATCGCGCACCTGGCGGGCCTGCCGGACCAGACCGTGGGCGACCTCATCAACCGCCTGGTCGACCGCCCCATCCCCAGCCGAGTACTCGACGAAGCCGTCGCCTCCGCCAGTGGATCGCCGCTGGCCGCGACCCTCACCGCCGCCACGCTGGCGCGTGACCTGTACACCCCGCTGACCGAAACCGAACAGGAGAACCTGGTGCCCGACCGCATCTCCACGATCCTCACCGACCTGCCCGAGCAGACCGCGACCGCTGCCGTCCTCATCGCGGCCTTCCCCGGCTCGTTCGTCACCGCCGAGGTGACCGCCGCCCTATTGGGTGCCCCACGTGAGCAGGCCCAGTACACCTTGACCACGCTGGTGGAGGCGGCGTTGTTGGTTGACCTCGGCCGGGGTCGGTACACCGTCCACGACCGGGTACGCCAACCGCTGGCGGACAGGCTCACCCCGGAGAGGCACACGGCCATGGTTGAGGCTCTCGCGGGTTTCTATCGGGTCCGGTTGGCTGCGGTGGATCTGGTCCTGAACGTGTGGCGGTGGAGGGCCGACACCGAAGGTATTCATCTGGCCCGCGCCGCTCAAGAGGACGAGGTGTGGTTCTCCACCCGTGATGAGGCTCTGGCGTGGGCCGATGCCGAGTTGGACAACATCCTCGCCCTGGCCCGCTTGCTGCACCGGCTCAACCGCCCCGAGGTCGCGATGTTCGTGGATCACATCGGCACCTATGTGACACTGCGCAAACCGCTCATCGCCCGTGAACTGTACGAGTGGGGTCTGGAGGTAGCGCGACCCACCGGGGACGGGCGCTTGGTGGGGTTGATGCTGCAGCGGCTCAGCACGAGCCTGCACCCTGATTGGCAGGCCGCCCTCGACCTCAACCTGCAGGCCAAGGACACCTACGACCAAGCCGGGTTCGCCCAAGGGGTCGCCTCCGCCTACGAATCGATCGGATCGACGCTGGCACGCCTTGGACGTTTGGAGGAGGCTGAGGAAGCCCAAACCGTGTCCTTGCGCCTGCACCAGGAGTTGGGTAAGCATCGCGGGGCCGCGTTCCAGACCCGCAGGTTGGGCGAGATCCACGTCCAACAAGGGCGAACGCAAGAGGCCATGACGGCCTTCACCACCTCCTACCGGGACCTGCTCCATCTGGATCCGCCCGACATCTACCAGGCCACCCGCAACACCCAAGGCATGATCGCTCTGCTCCTGAACGAAGAGGACCCGGCGCTGCTCCCCGTGGCCGAGCTGCTAGCGCTGGAGGGCCTGGCCTCCACCTTAGTGTCGGGTTCACTGCATCAGCGGGCGTCCTTGTACATGGAGCTGGCCACCATCGCCCGCACCCGCGCAGACCGCTCCCAGGAGATCGACTACCTTCAGCGCGTTCATGCGCTGCTCTCCCCCGGCCACCCAGTGATAAAACAAGCCGTGGTCCGCTTGGGAGGGCTGGGAGTACCTGTCTCATGACTTGGCCATCGGATCGATGCAACTTCACCATGAGTGACGGGAGGCGACCCCGGCACACATCAGGGTCTCCATCGAACTCGGCGCGAAACAGTCTCGCCCTGACGACGGCCAACGGTTACTACCCGCCCCTCCCTGAGCACGTGGCAAGGTCAGGAGCCCATATCCCTTAACGTCTCTTGGCTGTCGGACCGCGCCGATAGGCTGAGGCGAGCCGTCCACTCCCTTCCTAGACCAGGAGATCTTTCCGTCGTGTCAGTCCTGTCCAGCTTCGTATGGAGCGTCGCCGACACCCTGCGAGGCCCGTACGCCGAGGCCGAGTACGGCTCGGTCATCCTCCCCTTCACAGTGCTGCGCCGTCTCGAGTGCGTTATGGCCCCGCACCGCGAGGTGATGGCCGAGATCATGGTGCAGTACCCAGGAGAGCAACAGCGGCGCACGCATCTGAAGCTCAATACCCGCACCGCGGACAGCGCGGGGCTGTCCTTCTGGACGACGAGTGACTACACACTCAAGAGAGCGCTGCAGGACCCAAACAACCTGGCTGAGAACCTCATCGACTACGTCAGTGGATTCTCTGCGAACCTGGACGTGTTCAAGTCGTTCGACTTCGAGACCGTGATCCGTACGCTCGATGCCCGCGAGCGTCTCGCCCAGGTCGCCAGCCACTTTGAGAAGATCGACCTATCGCCGGATGCGGTGTCCAACGCAGACATGGGCGACCTGTTCGAGAACCTGATCTACCGGTTCGCTGAGTCCGCCAACGACGGTGCCGGCCAGTTCTACACGCCGCGTGACGTTGTGCGGCTCCTGGTCGATCTCGTCTACGCGGAGGACACCGAGGCGCTGCGTGATCGCGGCACAGTGCGGTCGATCTACGACCCCACGGTCGGAACCGGCGGGATGCTCACCGTCGCCGACGAGCACCTGCACGGGCTCAACCCCGACGCCTCAACGGCTCTGTTCGGCCAGGAGATCAATCCGCGCACCTACGCGATCTGCAAAGCTGACCTGCTCATCAAGGGCCAGGACCCGTCCAACGTTCGTCAGGGTGACACGCTCGTCGTCGACCGGTTCGAGAACCAGGGCTTCGACTACGTGCTGTCCAATCCGCCGTTCGGGACCGACTGGAAGGCTATCGAGTCCGACGTGAAGAACGAGCACGCCCGTGGCGGTCAGGGCCGCTTCGCCCCGGGCCTGCCGGGCATCGGTGACGCAGCCATGCTGTTCCTACTGCATGCGACGTCGAAGATGCGCGACGTCGACAGCACGGGCCGTGGCGGTAAGGCCGGCATCGTCCTCAACGGTTCTCCGCTGTTCAACGGCGGTGCGGGCTCCGGTCCGTCGAATATCCGCGGCCACATGCTGGAGAACGACCTGGTCGAGGCCATCGTGGCGCTGCCCAACGACATGTTCTACAACACCGGTATCGCGACATACCTGTGGATCCTGTCCAATGCGAAGTCTCCGAAGCGTAAGGGCACGGTGCAGCTCATCGACGCCAAGGGGCTGGGGTCGAAGATGCGGAAGTCAATCGGCTCGAAGCGGATCGAGATCTCCGAGGCGCATCGTAAGGACATCGTGCGCGCCTTCATCGGTGACGAGGCCGAGCTTGACGAGGCCACGGTGCCAGTCAAGGTGTTCGCGAACCGTGACTTCGCATACTGGACCGTCACGGTCGAGCGTCCGCTGCAGCTCCGTTTCGAGTGCACACCAGAGACCATTGGAGCGGTTGCCGAGCACAAGAAGCTCGGCCAGATCGCTGGCCTCACCGAAGCACTGGAGTCATTCGGCGACCAGCCGTACCTGAACCGGGAGAAGTTCATCAAGGAACTTGCCGGTCACCTCCGGGATCACGGTGTCGGTCTGACGACGGCCCAGCGCAAGGCAGTGTGGCAGACCATCGGCGTCCACGATGAAACCGCCGACATCTGCCGGTACACCTCGGGCGCGCGGAAGGGCGAGGTGGAACCGGATCCGGCGCTGCGCGACACAGAGGACGTCCCCTTCGGCTGGGGCGGGCACCCAAAAACTCATGAAGCCCTCGAGCAGACCGTCCAGGCCTATTTCAACGCCGAGGTGAAGCCGCACATCGACAATGCCTGGATCGACTGGGACAAGACCAAGACCGGCTACGAGATCCCGTTCACTCGCCATTTCTACACCTACGAGCCGCCCCGGCCGCTCGAGGAGATCGACACGGACCTCGAGCGTGTCATTGGCGAGATCATGACCTTGTTGCGGAAGGTGGAGTCGTGAGTGTCGAAGCTACGGACCCGGTCGCAGAGCGGATCGACAAGTGGCTCGGGGGCATCCCGTCAGGATGGGCAGGCGCTCGGCTGCTCGAGGTCGCAGATGCCTGGACGAGTAACGTAGACAAACACACTGTCGAGGGGCAGCCACCCGTCAGGCTCTGCAACTACGTGGACGTCTACAAGAACGGCTCCATCGTCGGCTCGCTCGACTTCATGACAGCTACCGCTAAGCGGGAGCAGATCAAGAAGTTCCGAATCCGTGTCGGCGACACGCTCATCACTAAGGACTCCGAAACTGCAGACGATATCGGCGTCCCGGCCTTCGTCGAGTATGAAGCTGATGACCTGATCTGCGGGTACCACCTGGCCATCGTCCGACCCGATCTGCGAAGGGTCCTTCCTAAGTACCTGTACTGGGTGCTCAACTCTGAGCCGATCGCACGCCAGTGGGGCGTCACGGCGGCGGGTGTGACCCGCGTCGGCATTCGAAGCACTGATCTGAATAAGGTCACGATGCCGCTCCCGCCGCTCGACGAGCAACAGGCCATCGCCGACTACTTGGACCAGGAGACGGCTCAGATCGACGCGCTCGTAGCGAAGCAGGAGGAGTTCATCGGGCTTCTGAGGGAGCGGCGTTCGGGAATCATCGCTGCCGGTGTCACCGGTTTCGGCCTAGGTGAGGGCCTCGACGACGAGGAGACGTCATGGCTCGGTGCTCCGCCCGATGGATGGGTGCGCGGACAGGTTAAGCACTTCGGAGCGGTGACACTCGGGAAGATGCTTCAGGGCAGCGATAAGGGTTCGGACGTTCTTGCGCCGTACATGCGAGCAGCGAATGTCCAGCCCGACGGAGTCCTGGCGTTGGACGATGCGAAGTCGATGTGGTTCAACCCTCGCGAACTCCGCTCACTCGATCTTCGAGCGGGCGACGTGGTCGTTGTCGAAGGCGGTATCGGTGGTTACGGGCGAGCAGCGTTCGTTGCCGAGCCACTCGAAGGTTGGGGATTCCAGAACTCCATCAATCGGATCCGGCCGTTCCAGGAGAACGATGGTCGGTACTTGGCCTACTTCTTGATCATGGCTAGGCAGAAGGGGTTCATCACCGCCTACTGCAACATTGTCTCGATGCCGCACCTGACCGCGGAGAAGCTCGAGGCGATGCCAATGTTCCTCCCACCTCCAGACGTGCAGCGTCAGATCGCCGATGGTCTGGATGATCAGACCGCTCGGATCGATGCGCTGATCGCCAAGGCCGAGGAGCACATCGCGTTGGCAAAGGAGCGTCACTCAGCGCTGATCACGGCGGCGGTGACGGGACAGATCGACATGCGCACGGCGAGGAAGGCGAGCTAAGGACGATGGCGGCACCTGACGGGACGCACGAGGAGGCTTTCGAGATCGAAATCGCCGAGTACCTCGCCGCGCACGGCTGGGAGTACAGCGAGACCGACGACGGCTATGACGTCAAGCGGGCGATCTGGCCCGAGGATGTGTTCTGGTGGCTGTCGAAGACGCAGCCGGATGAGTACACCAAAGTCGTCCGTGTCGGCACCGCCGCAGAAGCGGCTGACCGCGAGGCGTTGCTGGATTCGCTCGTAGCCCGGCTGAACACCCCGATGAGCTCTGGCGGGGGCACGCTGAACGTGCTGCGACGAAAATTCTCCCACACCCGGGGTGCGACCGCGCATTTGCGGATGTGCCAGTTCAAGCCAGCCACCACGCTGAACCGGAACGTCACCGAGCACTACCGGAGGGTGCGCCTGCGCGTCGTGCGGCAGGTGCACTTCTCGCCGAAGCGCGAGGATTCCCGATCCATCGACTTGGTCTTCTTCGTCAACGGTCTGCCAGTGGCGACGTGTGAGTTGAAGTCGTTCTTCAAGCAGGAGTGGCGCACGGCAGTCAGCCAGTACCGCAAAGACCGCAACCCGGCGGGCCAGCCGCTGCTCGGGTTCGGTACCCGTGCCTTGGTGCACTTTGCCGTCGACGATGACCAAGTCCACATGACCACGAAGCTGGCCGGAGAGAAAACCTACTTCCTGCCTTTCAACCGTGGTCATGAGGAGACCGGCGCGGCCGGGAACCCGGCCAACCCGAACGGTGCTGCGACGTCGTACCTATGGGAGCAAGTCCTACAGCGCGACAACTGGCTGGCGATCCTCGGGTCCCAGATGTTCCTCAAGACCGAAGCCGACCAGGATCCCGCAACAGGCAAGATCAAGCGGTCCACGACATTGATGTTCCCGCGTTACCACCAGTGGCGCGCGGTGAATAAGCTCGTCGGCACGATTGCCGAGGAGGGCCCCGGTCGCCGGTATCTGATCGAACACTCGGCCGGGTCGGGGAAGACGAACACGATCGCTTGGACAGCGCATCGGCTGGCCCGGCTCCATGATCAGTCGAATGAGAAAGTGTTCGACAAGGTCCTGATCGTCTCGGACCGCCGTGTCCTGGACGCACAACTGCAGCAGGCTGTCGAGCAGGTCGATGACACGGCTGGCACCGTTGCGGTCATCGACTCCGCCGCAGTGCGCCGTTCTGGGGGCTCCAAGTCGCGAGCGCTGTTGGACGCGCTGACCGACTCGGCGCTGATCGTGGTCGTCACCATCCAGACGTTCCCCTACGTCAAGGGTCTCCTGGAGACAACGTTGGGCGATCGGAACTTCGCGGTGATCGTCGACGAGGCGCACACTTCGCAATCGGGTAAGACGGCTGCTGACCTGAAGAAGGTCCTCACCGAGGGCGGGCAGGTCCCTGACGAGGACGAGTTCGACAGTCAAGACATCGTTAACCAGGTGGTGGAGGCTGACGTCGCCCGCGAACGGCAGATCGCTGCCGAGACTGCGGCGCGTGCCAGGGCTCGGAACGTGTCACTAATGGCTTTCACGGCGACCCCCAAGGCGAAGACGAAGACGCTCTTCGGGCGCGATAACGACGAGGGAAAGCCGGTCTCGTTCGACGTCTACCCGATGCGGCAGGCGATCGAGGAGGGGTTCATTCTCGACGTGCTGCGCGGTTACCAGACCTACAGGACTGCCTTCGAGATCGAGCAGCACGGTGAAAGCGGCGTTGTCACCGGTATTACCGGAGGCGGAGGCACCGACGACGGAGCGGATCGGCTCGTCGATCCGAAGATCGCGTCGCGGAAGATCATGCGGTTCGCAAACCTGCACCCGACCAACGTGGGGCAGAAGGTCGAGATCATCGTCGAGCACTTCCGCGCTAACGTTGCCCACCTTCTCAACGGACACGCGAAGGCCATGGTCGTGACCGACTCGCGCCAGGCTGCCGTCCGCTACAAGATCGAGACCGACAAGTACTTGGCGCAGAAGCGCTACGGCTATCAGACCATCGTGGCGTTCTCCGGGAAGATCAGCGACGACGACTATGGGCTGACCGATGTCACCGAGGCCACGATGAATCCGGGCCTCGGCTCGGACCTGGCGCGGGAGTTCCGCCAGCCGGGGTACCGGCTGATGCTGGTCGCTAATAAGTTCCAGACCGGGTTCGACCAGCCGTTGCTGTGCGCCATGTACGTGGACAAGCGACTGCCCGATGTGCACGCGGTGCAGACTCTGTCGCGGCTCAACCGCATCTACCGAGCACCCTCAGGTGAGGTGAAGGACCGGACGTTCGTGCTCGACTTTGTTAACGATCCGAAAGAGATCCGCGAGGCTTTCCTCACCTATTACCTTGAGGCGCACATCGAGACGGCGACGGACCCGAACCTTGTCCACCGGCTCGCGACCAAGCTAGCCCAGGCACGGATCTACACGCCAGCGGACGTTGAGCGCTACGCCAAGGCCTGGTGGGCGCCGTCCCAGTCTCATGCCGCTCTCGCTGCTGCGGTCACGCCAGCCCGCGACGAGTTCGCGAACCGATGGGCGGATGCGGCCGAGCAGCACGACAGCCAAGCGCTCGACGAGCTGCGGACCTTCCGCAAAGACTGTGGCTCCTACGTGCGCCTGTACGACTTCATGTCTCAGGTCGTCGACTACGGCACCAGCGACCTGGAGAAGCTGGCTGAGTTCCTGCGTCAGCTGATCCGGCTGCTCGCGGTCGACGAGCCGGGCGCGGACGTCGACGTGTCTGGGCTCGAGCTGCGCCGGGTTCGGCAGATCGATCAGGGCAAGGCCGACATCGGGCTGTCCGGGGACCATGACACGCCGAGCTTGGCTGGCATCTCCGGGGTCGGTTCGGGGGTGTCGCGGCAGGATCCGCAGCAGGAGTTGCTCTCGAAGGTGGTGTCTCGGATCAACGCGCTGTTCGGTTCGGAGTTCGCCGATCCGCAGATCAAAGGGTTCGTGGTCGCGGCGGCCGGCATGGCTGAGGAGGACTCGCGCATCGCTGACCAGATTGACCACAATGCGCTCGATCAGTTCATGGCCTCACCCGAACTACGGGAGACCCTGACCGACGCGGCAGTACTGAACGAGGGGGCGTTCGGCAAGCTGACCGGTGCGCTCACTGGGGAGAGCGATCGCGCTGACGAGTTCATCCGCCTCATCGGTGCGTACCTGTACCAGTCACGCCGGCTTCGGACGGTCGACGCAGCGGATCCCGAAGACGCCGATGCCTCAGATGAACCCCAGTGAGGCATCGCCAGTGAAAACGCGAACTCCACATCCGGCAGACCAGAGACACCACCCGCTGGTCCACCTACAGGTGAGCGGGATCGGGCAGGTCGAGTGGCGGAAGGCAAACCCGGTACATGCCACAGCCTTTACGAACCCTGGAATGAGACACCCCACCGGGAAATATTGCTACCCCTTGCAGGGGCGATGAGAATGTGTCACCGAACAGTGACGATGTACTTGCGTGGACTCTTCCTCGTCGTGCTCCATGAGATGAGCCCATCTGCCTTGAGTATTGGTAGCAGCTGCTCATGTAGGGAGTCATGAGGAAGCTGGAACTTCGCGCCGGTTTGCCGGATCTGGTCGTAGGGGTCACCGAGATGCGAGAGCACCTCGACGATTTGGTCTGAAGTCGCGTCGGGTCTGGCCGCGCAGAGAAGTCTGAGCGTGCGCTCCGGCCCGTCAAGCGGCGTGCCAACCACGGTTCCGGCATGCGCAATGCGCACGACGGTGTCCGGTGCAAGCGGGATGTGCCAGGCGTCAGCGTGCTCTGCGGCGGCCTTCAGTCCTGCCATGTCATCGTCATCCGGGAGGTACGTTTCGATGTTCTCGACGATGATACGGCCGACTTTGGAGGCACAGGCAGGGTCCTTGAGTAGTCGAGTAACCATGTCACCCACCAGCATGGGGCTGATGAAGTCACCGATTTTCTTTGAGGCTTTGATAGCTGGTCCGATAGCGTCCCAGCCACCGTTGCGGAAGTGCATGAATGATGCTTCATCGTCGGCTATCCGGTTGTTCTGGAGCAGTAGCGCGAACAGATTGTTCTTCTCGGGCGAGATCTCGGTGACGGCAAAATGGGTGCTCGGGTAGAAACTTTCAACGAGGGAGACACGGGCCTCTGGTGAAGAGAACGTGGTTGCGTTGAGGATAGCGATTGCGGCCGTCTCACGGTCATGTTCCTGGCCGCTCTCATCAAGGAAGTCCTCTGGATCACTCACGTGAATAGTGCCAGAGGTCTCAAGAGCACGGGCCAGGCTTGCGTCGATGGAGCCGATCTCGGCGCGGTACGCCTCGACGTTGGTGAGTGAGGTGTGGAGTAGGCCCGCCGCCGCGACCGCGCTCCAGGTGGGCGGTGGTACGTCGTGCACCGAGTTCAGCAACGCGTCAGCGGAGGCACCTCCGAGGAGCCGAGCCAGGGCGTCTGCATCATGGTCGGGTGAGTCTTCATCGCCCCACTTTGCAGCGATGTCAGCGATGTCGTTGAGGACCTTGATGAGGATCTGCTGACTTTCCATGGTGTGTTCGGTTTCCTCGTCCGCGTCGACTGCTTCACGATAGGCGCGCGATCGGGCAAGACAGTACTCGTACACCATCTCGTTGCGCTGGACGTGGTCGAGGCTGATGCTGCCGACGATACCGAGAGCCGTACGCAAGTTGGCGGCGTTGAGCTGGTAACCGTTGGCAGCGACGACGAGACTGAGCAGCTGGGGTTCGAGCTTGTCGATCTCAGGGAGGACAATGCTTGTGCGTTCGAGGACGGTGTCTACTCGTTCCGCCACGCTCTTGAGTCCCAGTTGGGGATCGGGGTGTGGCCGCAGGTCAGTGAAGGCCGACATGTGGTGATAATGATCGGTGATGAACTGGATGACTTCGACGCTGAGATCGTAGGTGGCTTGGGGGTCGAAGGCGCACAGCGCCGCGCTGACAAGCGAGGCCCGGGCCTTGGCTGGCACACCCTCGTCACTGACGAGGTAGGTGAACACCTGGCGCCACCGGTGCTCGGTGAGACGGGCTGCAAGTTTCTCGCGCTCAGCAGTGTCGTTGGTGAAGTAGGAGGCCAGGAAGGCGCGTGCGTTTTCGTCGAAGTGAGTGATCAGGTTCTGGACGACGTGGTCAGCACCAGGATGCCCCGTGGCCAAGAGGTGGTTGACGACGTCGATGTTGTAGGCGGCAATGGTTCGGGTGAAGTCCTCGCCAGCGTTTTCAGCCTCCTCCAGGAGATTCCCAACAGCGTCCTTGCGCTTGAGGTCGTAGTCGATGTTCATGGTCTTGGGCTGGACATGATGGACCATGAAGTTCGCAACATCTGGTCCACTGAAGTCCCCATAGAAATGGGATGCGTATAGAGAGAAATTTCGGTCGATCTTGCCGCTTCGAATCAGCTGTCGCGCCAAGTCAGACTTCAATGTTTCTTCCACCAGGTCAGAAAAATTCTTTTTGACGGGATTTCCATCTTTGCTTCCCATAGTCAGCTTGAAGTGGTCCATGGCAGCCAGGCTAGCGAATCCAGCTCGTCGCAGAAGGTCGATTTCGGGGTCAATATCCTTGAAGTCTGCCTCGGTTCTGCTTGCGTCAATCGCAGCCCACTTGTCGCTGTCAAGGGCTTCGGGGATTACCTCCTGAATTTCTCCCTGATTCCATTTGGCCATGTCTCGGCCATTGATTGAATTGTACCGAAGCCCTCTTATTGTCAGGGCTTTAGCTTGGGCGAGATCGACCCAGAACCCGCGGTCATCCAACTGTTCGAGCGCATAGGAATTCGACCCGACCTTGAATTTCACAGTTTGCAATTGGTAGCTTTGATGAGCTCGTAGCTCGGTGTTAGCGTAACGGCGCAAGCGGGCTGCGAGGCGGAGAACGAGTTGATCGCGCTCGCGTTCTCGATCTGGGGCCGACTGCAGGTCGCGTTTACGTTGTTCTCTGAAGGCAATGTTCTCGCGTACAAGGCGCTGATGGAAGTCATATAGGAGGTCAAGGTCGCTTGCCCGGCGGGGAATGTTCTCGAAGTCGCTCGGGTGGAAATTTTTGTACGCTACAAGCGCGAACAGAAGATTTTTATTGAGACCGGGTGCAGTTTTTTTGGGATCCAAGAGCCGTTCAGCGAAGATCAGATACTCGTTGCACATGTTACGCACGAGCCGCATATCCGTGGAGTGCTGCGAGACGATGTGGACCAGTTGCCGGTCGATGCCGGTGATACCTGCTTGTTTGAGGAGTTCTAGGAGGAGGTCGCGGGAGCTGCGGTGTGAGATGAAGGGGACTATAGGGATGACGATGTCGAAGAACTTGGTGCGATTCGCGCGTTGATTCTCAGCAGCGGCGGCATCCAATCTCGGCTCACCACCCCCCACAGACTGAGCGCCGTTGAGGCCTATAGTGGTCTTAGCGGTGTCGAGATCGATTCTCTCGAACAAACTGTCTTTAACGGCGTACACGAACCGCAACGGCCTCCCTAGACCAAGAAGTCGGGTCGACCACTCAAGCGGAAAATTTTTGATCAGGAATCCAGAAGCTTCCCAGGGAAGCCAGTCGAGGACTCGACATACGATGCGACCCAGAAGGTTGCCGCGACGCTGTCTACGTCGTTTCGGAACGTCGTTGAGTAGAATGTTGAGCTCACGCAGCGCCTCGAAGATGTGCGGATCCTCGAAGCGATCCAAGTCCTCGAAGACGACGATGTCCTTCGGCTCCTGCTCGAAGTAATGAACGATCTCGTCAATGTACTTGTCGAAAAACGTCTGTGGTTTTTCCGACAACGTCACCGCGCCCGCGCCCGTCGTCACGTTCGAGACCCAGAACCTGCCATGGGTCGCCAGCCGTACAGCGGTCACCACCAGCGTCGCCAGGGCAGCAGTGCCGCTCCAGGCGGCAGTCCGGACCCAGATCGCTTCGTCCGCGCCGGTCCACATGATGTCCGGCAACCACCCGAGCAGATAAAGCAGGCCCCCGACAATACCTACGGCGAGCAGCGACTGGAGCAGCGCCACAGGCTTGGTCAGAACGTTGATGTGGCTGAACCGAGAGTTCTTCCCGACCTTCTGCGAGGCACCATAGACCAGCTGCTTGACGATCTCCTTCTGGATGCGGTTCGTCGTGGAGGTGTCCTCTTCTCCCGGCGCCAGGGTCGAAATCGCCAGCCGAAGGGTGGTCTTGCGATGGTTGGCCTCGAACTGGTCGAGGACGCTCGACTTGCCAGCGCCGTAACGCCCGGTGAGAGCGATGTTGAGATTCCTCGCATCCCTGACCGCCTCTTCCAGCCGTTTCAGGTAGGTCTCGTGTTGTTCGGGCCGATATTTGGGAGCCAGCGACTGGAGCGGGACATCCACCGAGGACCTCTCCGAGACAGCGGCTTGAGCAGGGGTTGTGCCAGTATCCGAGGTCGAGTCAGCAGTAGGTACGCCCATGTATGAGGTGGAGGGCACAACTACAGAAGCACTCGTCTCCTGGTGGTCTTGCGGCGATCCATCGTCTACCACTGTGGCCCTTTCCTTCTCCTCCACCACGCTGTTCTGTGGGAAGCGTAGTAGTTCAGCAGAGAACACTCGCCCGGCCTCTAAGTGGACTGCTCGAGTAGGAGGAAGAGCAGCCGAGGTCCTCACAAGGTGCCATCGGATGCGGGCGAGGGCCGGTGTGTGCTCCGTTTGTGCTCCGCAGTTTTAGACCGGGGCGTCACCGGGCGGCACGACGCGGCACGGGATGGCATCACGGATCGGATGGGGTGGTACGCAACGTCACAAACCAATCCCAAGAGACAGCAACTTCTAATCCGACGGTCGCAGGTTCGAATCCTGCCGGGTGCGCCACAAAACCCCAGGTCACAGCCGCACCTGGCTGTGCACCGGCTGGCTCTTCCCTGTGGTGGGTCCACGGTGGGTCCCAGGTGGGACCAGCGTCAAACCCCGCCGACCGCCCCTGCCCCGCACCTGACGGCGAACCCGACCCGCATCCCGTAACACCAACAAGGCCGTGCGTTCCGCCGCCTCGCGCGCCAACTGCGGCAGCACACTGGAGTAGGTGTCCGCGGTCAGCACGATGCTCGCGTGACCCAGCATCGCTTGGACCACCTTCAGCTCCACCCCGGCCGCCAACGCCAGCGTCGCCGCACCATGGCGCAGGTCGTGCAACCGCACCGGCGGCAATCCGCTGGAGGTGTTCACCTTCCGGAAGAGGCGCGAGAGCCGCTCCGGGGCCAACACTCCGCCACCCGCCGCGGTGAACACGTACCCGCCCCGGTCCCACACCCGGCCGTGGTCCTGGGCCTCCTGCTGTTGGCGCCACCGGTGGCGGCGCAACACACCCACCGTGGCGTGGTCCACCATCAACGTGCGACGGCTCGCCGCGCTCTTGGGCGCCGCCTCCACCAACCCCGCACCGCGCTGAGCCTGGAGCTGGCGCACCACCCGCACCGTCCCCCGCTCCAGATCCACGTCGGCCCACCGAAGCCCCACCACCTCGCCCCGGCGCAGCCCCGTCATGACCGCCAGGTGAAACAACGCATACAACCGATCCTGGGACACGTGGTCCAGGAACGCGCGGGTCTGCTCCACCGTCCACACCGCCACCGCAGGCCGCACCCCGCTACTGCGCCAATCAGCGACCGCCTGCTCGGTCCACACCACCGGTCGCGCACTCTGACCTGACTCCAACCGCAACCCGTTCGCCGGATTGGAAGGCAGCAACCGCTCGCGCACGGCGGTGTTCAACGCCGCCCGCAGCGTGGCCCGCACCCGCTGCACCGTCGCCCCAGCCACCCGCTCACCCCGGGGCGTGACGTGTTCGGCGATCCCTTCGAAAGCCCGCTGCACCCGGGCGGGCGTCAACTCCTCCACCACCGCCTCCCCCAGATGCGGGATCAGGAAGCGGTCGATGTGCTCCTGATAGCTCACCCGGGTGCGCGCACGCAACCTGCTGCGCCCGTCCAGCCAGTGCTGCAACCAAGCCGCCACCGTCCACACCACCGGCTCCCCAGCCCCAGCCTCGTCACCCCGGGCCCTGCGCAGCGCCGCACGCGCAGCCTCACGGGAAACGAACCCACCCCGCCGCACCCGACACCGACCACCCACGGCCCGTTCCGACTCCAGCGAGAAGTACCAACTCCCATGCCCACGGCACCGCAACCGCGGACAACCACTCCCCCACCTGCGCGAAGACCCGGCCACCCGACACCCGCACCGCTTGAACACCGACCCCGACCCCAACATCACCACCACCTCCAACCCCAGTCTCACCCCGAGGAGTTGAAGAAGAAAAGTGACGGGAGGCGATCCCGGCACACACCACAGTCTCTAAAAACTCCGGTACGAAACATCTCAATTACTCCTCCCAGTCGGGCCCGCGCCAGAACCAACGTGACCGGTGCTACTTCGGTGACCTTGGTGTGATCTTGCTTCAGCAACGCAGGGAGGGATCTGTTTAGCTCGGAAGCTCCACCAAGAGTCCTTCCGCTGGATAGCTGAGCGGAGCGTCACTGCGGCAACTCGGTCCCGACCAGGAGACCAACTGGGTGTCGGCGAGCACGGTGTAGTCCCCTAGGAGACAGGGGGCGGCGTCGTTGTCTGTCTGGTAAGCGCTGAGCGTGCTAGTGCCGGTGTCGTAAACACCAATCGCTCCAGCCCGAACCGACACGAGGTCGCCCTGGTCCCAAGTGAAGAGCACCGTATCGGCGTGGTTGCCCAGGTCCGCGGATGCTTGGAGGTACTGGGATTCGTCCTCATATTGCAGGGTCCAGGCGGCGTCTCCTTCCTTGAGGGAGTGGACATAGGAGCGATCGCTCCCGCTGCGGGACGAGACCAACCAGAGTTCGTCCTGTTCGGAGACGACGAGAGCGGCCCGATCCCAGGGC
Organism: Nocardiopsis sp. NPDC006832; assembly: GCF_040635885.1. Classification (NCBI taxonomy): domain Bacteria; kingdom Bacillati; phylum Actinomycetota; class Actinomycetes; order Streptosporangiales; family Nocardiopsidaceae; genus Nocardiopsis; species Nocardiopsis sp. NPDC006832. The sequence goes on from NZ_JBEYLC010000028.1 coordinate 35,647, forward strand.
CCTTGCTGGATCCCTTGAGACGGTAGGCGCTGATACTCGCCCGACACAGGGTCGGCCGCCTCAAAGACCAGCTCTCCCTCTTCGCTGATACCGACGAAGGCAACCTCCCCCGTCGGCATCAGTGCGCCATCCATCACTGGAAATCCGGTCTCCGTCCAGGACCAGTCGTCGGCGTCGGCATCGTAGTGGTGGACCGCGCGCTCAGACAGCACCACGGCACCGCCATCGAGCGCGAAGCGGTCGACACTGTTGGTGATGTTGGGGGCAGGGGCTGCGGCACGCCAAGTGTCGGATCCGGGAGAATAAAGCATGCTGTCCGACTCAGCACCCGCCGCGTTCCGCCCCTGAGTGACGAGCATCTCCTCGCCGGTCCATACAGCGGTGTGCCCGTAGCGACCGGTGAATCCAGAGGGTGTGGCGATGGTTCGCCACGTGTCGGCCTCGGGATCGTAGGCGGCGCCGTCGGCGAGAGCGTCGCCGGCGCGGCCTCCCCAGACGATGACTTCGTTCCCTGTCCAGACGACGGAATGGCCTTCCCGCCCCCGTAGCGGAGCTTCCTGGATGATCTCCCATGATGCTTGCTGCGGTGACGGTTCGTCGGAGCAGGCAGTGATCAGCAGGAGCGAGGACAGGAGGGCCGAGTATTGCGTTCTCGTTTTCATATCCGCCGGTTTCGGAACGAACCAAGAGAGAGGGCTCCCGTATCCGGAAGCCCTCCGTGGCCAGATTCTATGGGACTACGTGTCTACCATGGAACCCAGCCAAGATCCGTCCACAGCGTGAAGTCTTTGCCGGTCGACCCCTGGGGGCCGCGGTAGTTGACCTCCGCCCACGCGTAGTCGGACAAAGTCGGGACCACCGAGGTGTTATCGGCTTCGAAGAGCATGCCGTAGTCCAAGGTCTTCTGCCGCCTCGCCTCGCCTTCGAAGATCTGACCCATTTTTCCCTGGTTCGGAATGGCGTCGATCCACGTATCCTGGCAGTCGGAGGTGGGGAAAGTGAGTCCTGTTCCGCCAGCACCGATGGTCACAGACGCGCCAGAGGTACACGAGCTCTCAGGGGAGATCGGTGCCCAATCCACCATCCGCTGTACGTGGCCCTCGGTGCCTTCCCAGGGCTGGGTGCGAGCGGAGAAGTCGACTAGCCGAGGGAAGTACTGTCCATTGTCGTCGATGGCATTTGTCCACGTAGCTCTCCTGTAGTAACCCCACAGGTCTGTGCCTGCTTCGGCGAACTTCTCGTAGCATGTGGTCAGATGGTGTTGTTGATTCGTCGAGGGGGCGTCCTCGTCTGCGGGGTAATCCGGTTCGTAGAAGAAGTCGAGACAGAACCTGTGGTCCAGGTACATGTTCTCCGGGACCGCGATGGGGGTGTCGCTGCTGCGGGCAACCTCACTTGTGATGCTCTCGGGGGCTTCCTCAATCAGGACGCCGACACCGCGCTGACCACCGTATTCCCCGAAGTCCGCATGGGCGACGTCCACGGAAGCTGGGATGATCCCATCATCCCATACAACTTCAATCTCCGCTTCAGGCCTTGTGGGGTCGTCGATCACGGCATAATTGAGTTCTTCTGCTTCAACACCGCGAGCAGAGCGATCGGTGTTGTCTAGGGCAAGGGACACCGCCTCGATGTCCTCGGATGGGGAGCTATTGATATTCAGCTCGGAGAAAGGAATTCTCTGAGCAGTGATTTCTGGGTCTTCCGGTTCTTTCTCTTGGGCCATAAGAGGTGCCGAGGAAGCCAGGATTGCCGACGCGGCGATCAATGAAAAGACTGAGGCCATACGGATTTGCAGCATGGGGGAAATTTTGCTCACAAATGCCACTCTCTCTAAGAATCATCTGTCGAACCATGAGAACCCTAACATTTGGCGCAGGAGTGTCAACAGCATGCACATTGACTTTATTTTGGACATACCGACCCTGATCAGTAAATTTACACATTATCGCAGGTGGAGAGTGAGTCATATATTTTTGCATTGGATGGTTTTCTGCAGCTCAGGCGTGCGCTTGTTTCGGTTTGCCCGTATTTCGTCTTTATGGATGATGAGTGAGATGGCCAGGGAGACTTCCAGCTTCATGGCTCTCGAACAAGGAGGAGACAGCCCGTGAACGAGGGGTTGGTGGTGTCATGCCGCCGTAGCAACACCGCAGGTCAAAGGGGTTTCTCATGGGGACACGACGGGTGCTCACCCTGGAAGAGCGCGAGGAGATCACGCTCGTCCGCTCCCGGGGAGGGGCGTGGGCCAGATCGCTCGCCGGCTCAGCCGGGGCCACTCAGTGGTCAGCCGTGAGCTGCGCCGCAACACCTCCAAGCGCGGCTATAGGACCAACACCACCCACAAGCGCGCCCGGGGCCGCCATGCACGCCCCCAACAACGACATGTGGACAACGGCCCCGTCATTCGTGAGCGGGTCCTGGGCGACCCGGGCCGGGGACGCACCCCCGACAGATCGCGGGCCGGTTGAAGCTGGAGGCCGACGATGCCAGCGTGGCACCAATGGAAGGCTCGACCTCAGCAGGCGACGCCCTCATCAGCCACGAAGTGATCTATACCTGGATCTACGCCCTGCCCAAGGGCGAGCTGGCCCGGCTCGGGGTGATGCTGCCTTCCAAGCGAGCCACACGACGTCCCGGGAGGAAGAACGGCCTGTCGGGCGGGCGGATCGTCGGCATGCCATCGATCCGGGAGCGGCCAGCCGAGGTTGATGGGCATCGGGCCCCGGGCCTTGGGAGAGCGACCTCGTCATCGGCAAGGACGGCCAAGACGGCCGCCATCACGCTGGTGGACCGCCAGACCCGCTTCACGGTGCTCCTCTGGCCCTGTTCCAGGGGAAGAGGGCCGACCATGTGGGCGATGTGCTCATCGAGCACGTGTCGGGGTTGCCCGCGCTGGTGCGCAAGTCGCTGACCTGGGGCCAGGGCACGGAGTTGTGACGGCGCGAGGCGTTGACCGTGGCCACGGACCTGCCGGTGTTCTGCACCGATCCACAAAGCCCTTGGCAGCGGCCCACGAACGAGAACACCAAATGGCGTCGTCCAGGGCGGCGAAGTTGAACCACACCACGCGCCGGTCCCGCACAACCTCCACGGCAGCGGGCCGTTCAGGGTCAGGGGTGAGCACGAACAGGTGCCGTCCCGGCCCTTCTTCCAGGTTCTCCAGGTGGCTCTCGAGCTGCTGCGCATCAACCGTGCCGCGGACGGTCATGACCTCGAACAGATAGGTGAAGTCCGCAGAAATCCGTGTGTCGGGGACCGATCCCTTGTTGGCTTTGGGCTGGTTGGTGAAGGTGACCGTCTCCAGGGTGGCCTCGCCCGAGGCCTTGGCCAGGATCTCCTCGACCAGGGACAGACCGATCCGTTCGAAGACCGCCAGCATCGACGAGGTGACCCGGTTCTCACCTTGCCGGTAGGTGGAGAACAACGGTGTGGACGACACTGCACCAGCCTCCAACGAGCATGGGTGGGCCTGACCGTCTCACCAGCAGACCAAGGCGGCTCCGGATATGCAAGGACCTTGCGAGACCCCATCGGATGCCAACCGCCAGCGATGTGTGCTCCGTTTGTGCTCCGCAGTTCTGGACCGGGGCGTCACCGGGCGGCACCCCTTGACACGAAACGACAGCAGTGATCGGATGGATTGGGACGAAACGGCGCCCCGTGGCACGTACGGGCACGAAAGCATCGGACTTCTAATCCGACGGTCGCAGGTTCGAATCCTGCCGGGTGCGCCATAAAAACCCAGGTCAGACGGGGTATGCGAGGATCTCGAAAGAGGTCCTCGTGGCGTTTTCGGGGCTTGTGTGCTCCATACGTGCTCCGCAGTCGGAGCACAGTCGCAGCGGCATCCACGAAAACCCCATCGGACTTGGCCACCTCACAGCCAGGCCATCCCCTGGATTCTCGGCTGGTTCCGCCCCGCCAGACCTCCTGGAACAGCCCTCCCCGCCTCGCGACGGCCCCCAGGAAGGCCTTCTGGCAGCGTTTGGACTACTTTGAGACCCGGTCGATCCCGCTGACGCCCTTCCCTCACCCCAGCACTGGCCCAACTACGAGCGCCTGTTGGAGCCGTCATTCCAGAGCAACCGCGAGAACCCATCGGACCGTAAATCTGACGCAGCGTTTTCCCTGGACGAAGTCGGCATGCGGGACTTTTCACCCGGCTCAGCAAACCTTGTCGGCCACCCGTTCAAGGGCGTGGAACCGCATTTTCACGGCTGATCACCGGTCGACCAACTGTGACTTGAAAGCACACGGAGCCGCTCACGCCCCGCGAAGTCAGCGCTTCGGGACCGTCAACTCCAGCAGAAGCATCCACTGTTCGCCGGGGAACTCCAGGTGGCCCGCCCTCCTATTCTGCGAATCCCGGACGAGAACGGAACCCGCATCCCGCCGCGCTTCCACACAGTGGCCCTGGTTACCGCTGTAGCTCGACGTCCGCCATGTCGTGTCCACGGTTGTTCTCCTCACAGTGATGCGATGAACTGCAAGCTTTCCTCAGGGGAGAGCGCGAGACTCCTCAGATGCCCGTACTGCTGCTGGCAGTTTCCCACGGTCACCTGGTCGGTGATCACCTGACCCGATCCGGGCGTCTCCGCGTACACGAGCGACTCCGTATGGTCCATGTCGAGGATGACCAGTGGGCCGTTCATCGCGCTGTGCGCGCCGCGGCCGAACGGGAGTACCTGGATCTGCACGGCGGGATTCGACGCCCGACGCAGCAACGCCTGGAACTGCCTGTTCATCACCTCCGCTCCCCCGACCTGCCTTCGCAGGGCGCCCTCATCGATCACGAACAGGGTGAGCGGCGTCGGGTCCCGGTCGAGGATCTCCTGACGGCCCAACCTGGCTTCGAGTTCACGTTGAACCGCCGGTGTGGGCAGGGGCGGAAAGCTCGCACCCACCACCGCTCGTGCGTAGTCCTCGGTCTGCAACAGACCCGGGATAGCCTGTGGCTGGAACTCATAGATGACCTGGGCTTTCGCCTCCAGCTCCACGAACTCCTCCAGCCACCGAGGTTGAGCCTTCTTGGCACCGGGCCACAGATTCTGTAGTCGTCCGTGGGCATCCAAAACTTCGTCCGCGAGTTTCGCGAACAGTTTGGAGGGGCGGCGAATCCCTCGCTCCACCGCACCGACCTGCTGTTTTGATGTTCCGGAGAGTTTCCCGAGAGTTGATTGCGACATATCGGCCAACTCTCGCAAGCGCCTTAGTTCCTGACCAAAAAGCGTAGTGGCTGCACGTTCAGCAGGGGTCATCCTGGGAGGCATGACAGCAGGAAACCACAAGAGGCTACGGATAGACAGCTAAAGCACAAATTTGAATTCAGTATCCGACCACTTATGGAGTATCCATCAGCTGGTCAGGCATGGTCATTCCACGAACACCGGATCCGCAGGTCAGGATCCACGTCGCCGTTCGTGGACAGACCTCAGTGGTGAGAGAACCATCCCCTGAGGCTGATCCACCTCAACGCCTCAGAGGTGAGAACATGCCGCACCCGCTCCTGACGGACGGACCTCCTCCCGCATTGCTTCGTCTGGCCCGCAGCATCGCTGCGCAGCACCCCGGATGGTCGGTTCGTGTCAACACCGACGCGATCGCCTCTCGACGGTGGGGCGCCGACACCCAGGTTCCGTTGACCCGACAAGAGATCACCCTCGGGTTCCAGAACAGCCTTCATGCCAGCACCAGCGAACAGCTCCTCGGCGTACTCGCTTGGGAGATCGACTATCGCCACCGGAGGCTCGTGTGATCGCCACCTCCGATGCCCTGCACGCCCGCCACTCCTGGCCTGGCACCCCGAGCGCCGTGGCCCGGGCGCGCGATTGGACCAGGCTCACTCTCAGCGAGTGGGGTGTGCACGCTACCGACGCCGCCTTGTTGGTCGTGTCCGAACTCGCGACCAATGCCTGCTGCCACACGCTCAGCTCCGTCCCGGGCGGACAGTTCACCGTGCGCCTGAGCCTGTACAACGACCACATTCGCGTTACCGTCAAGGACGCGGGACCCAGGACCGGACGCACCCCCACCCGAAGGACCCCGCGCTTGGATTCCGTGCACGGCCGTGGACTCGCGTTGGTCGACTCCCTCTCCCTGCGCTGGGGGCCGCTGAAGGTCGGCACCGGTGTGTTCGCCGAACTGCCCCGATGATCCCGAACAGCCCTGGAACCAGCTGTTCGACGTCGCTTCTCCCCCAGAGGAGCAGCGGTTGGCCACAGACCAGGGTGCCCCCGTCCGAGCACTGACCCAAACCCTTCCCGCTCAGGCCGCCGACACGACGTTTATTCGTAGGCGTGAATACTTCCAGGAATCTTGACCCCTGACCGCTGTATCTCTACCGTAAATCCCTAATTGTGCTGGACGGAAAGGCTATTTCGTGGCACTTCAGAAGCTTTCTGGCGACTGCAACCGTAACGACTGCCCCGGGGTTTTCACGAGCGGCGACGGATCCGTCATCGTTCAGGGCCCGCTGCTGACCGCGACCGAAGGGCTGACCTTCTCTGAGGGCAAGGTCGCTGTGCGCATCCCCGCCCATCTGATCGAGGAGGCGGCCCGTGCGCTTGGAAGGTGAGGCCTGGCAGGAGTTCTTCCATTCCTTCCAACGGGAGGCGTTCCGGCTCGAAACGCTGCCCGGTTACACCGTTCCCGAGGAGGAGGACGAGCTACGCCAGTTCCTGGCCGGGGTGACCCGCCCCGCCCAGGAGCTGCACACCGACACCTACCTGATCAAGGTCCGTGAGCACATCGAGGCGGGCCGCAGAATGCGCCGGGTCCACACCCTCACCAGCCCGCTCAACGACCACCTGAGGTTCCAGTTCGAGTGGGGTTACGCCTTCAGCGTCGCAGCTGGCGAGGAGGTCCACATTCTCGATTTCGCCACCACCCCTGACCCTGGGCTGCCCCAACAGGATTTCTGGCTCTTCGACGACGAGCACGTGGTGCTGATGCACTACGCTGCCGACGGCACCCAGACCGGCCGGGAACTCCTGGAGGACGCGGACCCCGCCCCCTACGTCCGTTACAAGGACCTGGCACTGAAACACGCCGTCCCCTTCACCGAGTACTACAAGGCCGCACCGCTTGACCCTTGAGCCCGAACACGCTGACCGACAGCGCGGCGAACTGGCCGACGCCCTGCGTCGCCTGCGCCGCGCTGCCGGTCTGACCGGTGCCAGCCTGGCCACCCGTACCGGGATGAGTCAGGCCAAGGTCAGCAAGATCGAGAACAACCGCATCCGCCCCTCGGTGGTGGACGTCGAACGCATCCTCACCGCGCTCGGGGTATCCACCGCTGACGCAGATGGTGCCCGCCTGCTGGAGTTGGCCAGGGTCACCAACTCCGACTATCAGGGGTTTCGTACCGCTCTGCAACGGGGTTTGGGTGAGCTCCAGCGGGACCTGTCGGCGATCGAGAGCGCCGCCTCCACGGTGCGCTTCTTCCTTCCGTGCATGATAACCGGACTGCTCCAGACCCCCGAGTACGCGCGTCAGACTCTGACCCATCCGCTGGTGAACCGCGGTGCGGAGTGGCAGTCAGCCCTGGCTCGGCGTTTGGAGCGCCAGCAGATCCTCTACCGGCCCGGTAAACGGTTCGTGTTCGTGCTGACCGAGGCCGCGTTGCGCTGGCCGCTGTGCCCGCCCGCGGTCATGGCCCTGCAGATGGACAGGATCGCTTCCCTCAGCGAACTCGCAGGGGTCCATATCCATATCGTCCCGGCCCATCCTCCGGTGCCCAGCGGCCCGCTCAACGGCTTCACCCTCTACGACGACCGTCTGGTGACCGTGGAGGTGTTCACCGGGGAGCTCGCCCTGCGCGATCCCAAGGACATCTCCTACAGCCGGGAGATCTTCGACTTCTTCCACGGGCATGCCCTTTCAGGTGAAAGAAGCCGTTCTTTCCTCGCTGAACTCGCCCGAGAGTTCCGATTCCGAGCACAAGCGGACATTCCGTAGGGCGAATTTATTCGCACCCGAGAAAGCCCTTCAGCTGGCCCCTCAGTGTCCCTAATGTTTCCCGTGCACCAACCCCTCATGGCAAAGGAGCCCACGTTGCAGGTTGCACAGGAAACCCGGCAGGAGACCTCTTCTTCCCCCTTCGCTTTGGACATCCGTCTGATCGAGAACAGCGACACCACGCCACTGATCAACCTCACCGATGACGGGTGCGGAGCCAGCTGCCCCAGCTCCTGCACCACCAGCACGGCGGACTGACCGGTCTTTGTTGCAGGCGGGCAGGCCCGGTCGCGGCCTGCCCGCCATGGGAGGAAAGCGGGAATCATGGCTGAGATGGCACCGGGCTGGCAGGTGATCGGCCAACCCCACGTGCGTACGAGTGTTCTCCGCGTCGCGAACCCCGGTTCCCCTGACCTGACCGGCACGGATACCGCCGCCTGGTTGCGATGGGTACGCGAAGTCTGGGCCGAACCTGGGGTGGCCGAAGCGATCACACACGCCTCCCCCGCCCTGGCTGAGGGTGTCGCATCGCTGTGTGCACGGGAACCAGCGGACATCCGGATCAAGCGTGCCCGTAAGACCACGGCGGCCCTGCTGCGCTACGTACTCCGCATCCGCCACCGGGCCACACCCTTCGGGCTGTTCGCCGGGGTGGCACCGGCCGAGTTCACCGACTCTGCCTCAGTCGAGTTCGGAACCGATCATCAGCGCGTCGCCCAGGTCGGTGGCGTCTGGATGGCGGAGGTCGTCGGGGAGCTCGTGTCGCTTCCCCGGCTGCGCGAACGTCTGTTGCTGGCAGCGGACAACACCATCGTCGAACGGGACGGCGAGTTGGTGGTGCCGCAGTTCGCCCGCCTGGACACAGGCGATGGTCCCGGTGAGGCACGGATCCAGGCAACCGCACCGGTCCGCCTCGTACTGGAAAAAGCACGGGCTCCGTTCAACGGGGAGGCCTTGGTCCAAGAGCTCCTCGACGCGCACCCGGAAGGGTCCCGGGTTGAGGCTGAGGGCATGCTCGCCCATCTGCTCGGAGTGCGAGCGCTGCACCCTCAGATCTCTGTCCCCCTCACGGCCGAGGATCCGCTCGAGGACCTGCTCTGTGTCCTCTTCGCGCTGCGCGGCCACGCCCTGCCCCAGGTCCGTCCCTGGATCTCCCGCCTCGAACACGTCCACTCCGCGCTCCGGACGCACAATCGGAGCGACGCCGACCCCGCCTTGCTGCGGAAAGCACAGGAGGCCGTTTCCGAACTGTCACCGGCGCAGCCTCTGGGGGTGGACGTGCGTGTTGACGCCCGAATCGTGCTTCCTTCCCCGGTGGCGAGGGAGGCCGAACGGGCCGCTCATGTCCTCTGTGTGCTCTCGAACTACCCGGAAGGCCTGCCGGCCTGGCGCGGTTACCGCCAACGCTTCATCGACCGCTACGGGGACCGGCTCGTACCCCTGGCCGAAGTCATCGGCCCTCGAGGGCTGGGGCTGCCTCCCGCTCACAGCGCTCCCGACCAGACCACAGCTGGCGACCGGGTGGGGCAGCGCGAACGGTGGTTGCTCAGACGAGCCCAGATAGCCGCGTTGGAAGGTGAGCAAGAGGTTCTCGTGGACGAGCTTGTGCAGGAGTTGGCCATCTCACGCGAGCTGTGCCCACCGGAGCACACCGAGTTGAACCTGCGGATCGAATCACCTTCGATCAAGGCGTTGGAGAGCGGCCGCTTCCGCCTGGCGGTTCTGGGTGCCTCACGTGCCATGGCCACCATGGCCGGGCGTTTCGCCTCCCTCACCGGTTCAAGGTCCGATTGGGAAGACCTGCTCTCACAAAGTATGAGCGCTGTGCCGGTTCAGCTCTCCTTTCCACCGGTATGGGCTGCGAGCGCCCATGTCGCCCACGCCCCGCAGTTGGTGGAACACGTCTTGCACGTCGGTGAATACCCCGGGGTCGGGACCGGCTCTCTGGCTGTGGACGACCTTGCGGTCGGCGACGACGGCCGCGAGCTGTTCCTGTGGTCCCACTCCCTGGACGCCCGGGTCGAGCCCTTCGTTCCCCATGCGTTGAACCTGCGCTACGCCCCGCCCCTGGCCCGGTTCTTGGCAGAGCTTCCCCGGGCCGACCGGAGCGTGCTCACCGGTTTCGACTGGGGCGCCGCCTCCGTACTGCCGTTCCTGCCCCGCCTGCGCTCCGGCAACATCATCCTCGCCGACGCCCGCTGGCGTATCACTGCCGCTGAACTGCCCCCTGCCAGTGCTAACTGGCCCCGCTGGCAGCAGGCCTGGAGCACTTGGACGCGACGGCGTCGCCTTCCCGAGACGGTCGATCTGGGCTCGGGGGATCAAAGGCTCCGCCTGGACCTGAACGAGCCAGGGCATCTGTTCTTACTCCGCACCCACCTGAACAAGGAAGGCAGCGCCGTGCTCACCGAATCCCCCTCCCCCACCGCCTCGGGGTGGTGCCGCGGCCGGCCGGTCGAAGTGGTCCTGCAACTGCGCCGAGGAAAGTCAGTATGAGAGCGACTTCCACTATGAACAGGGCGAGCGCCGTATCCGCCTATGTCGCCGACCTGCTCGCCACCCCCGAACACGGACGTGCTTGGGCTGGAGAGCGTTGGTGGCCCCAGTCCCTGGCTCAAGGCGCAGCCGGGGTGGCGCTATTGCACATCGAGCGCGCCCGCACCGGAGACAGTTCGTGGGGCAGGGCCCAGGCGTGGTTGGAGTGCGCCGTGACCCAAGGGGTGGACGCCTCCCTCGCATCGCACCTGTTCTACGGGGCGCCCGCACTCGCCTACGTCTTGGACCGGGCGCAGAGCGTCCGTCCGGAGTTCGGGCCCCAACTCGCCCGACTCGATGCAGCCGTGGACCGGATCGTCGCCGAGCGTCTGGGACGCGCACGGGCACGCCTCGCGGCTGGGGAGCGTCCGGTGTTGGCGGAGTTCGACACCATCCGGGGCCTGTCCGGGCTCGGTTCCCTGCTCCTGGCCCGCGACGAACACCACTCGCTCCTGCCAGGGGTGGTCTCCTACCTGGTGGCCCTGACCGAACCACTCACGGTGGACGGCGCGGACGCACCCGGTTGGTGGGCCCGCGTCGGCCCCGATGGAAAGAAGGATCCCCGCTTCCCGGCGGGGCACGCCAACACCGGCATGGCGCACGGCATATGCGGTCCACTTGCGCTACTCGCACTGGCGCTGCAACGCGGTATCGCGGTCCAGGGATGTGCCGAGACGATGGGACGCATTCTGGACTGGCTCGACGCCTGGCAGCAGAGCGATGCGGGCCAGGCGTGGTGGCCTTACTGGATCACCGAAGCCCAGTACTCCGGAGCAGAGAAAATCGTCGGACCTCAGCGGCCGTCCTGGTGCTACGGAGCGGCCGGAGTCGCCCACGCCCAACTACTCGCCGCCCAAGCGTTGGGGGACTCGGCCCGAGCAGAGCGGCTCCGAGCCGTGCTCAGCCGAGTGTTCACCGCTGCCCCCGCTTCGCCTGTGGTCAACGATGCCTCGCTATGCCATGGATACGCGGGCTTGGCCCTGCTGGCTCACACCACCGGCACAGCACGCGCGGACGACCTGCTGGAGCCGATCTTGGGCAGTGGCGACGCGCACACGGTAGCGACAGAGCTGATCTCCACCGGCGGTATCGGCCTTTTGGAAGGCGCGGCCGGAACCGCGCTGGCCTTGCACACCCTGACCGGTCCTGCCCCTGAGTCCGGGTGGGCGGGGTTTTTGCTGTGTGACCCCACGGGAGGTGCCCGTGGTTGAGCAGCAGGCGCAGGTGTTGATCACCTGGTCGGAGTGGGAGAGCGCTGAAGCGGCAGCGATCCGCTTGTACCGGGCATTGGAGGGCTCTGCAGCGCTGCGTCAGTGGTGGTTCATCCGCAAGCGCCCGCACTGGCGGCTGCGCTACAGCGGAGGCCGGGCCGCCAGGGGTGTCCTCGTTTCCGAGCTCGACAGGTTGCGGGGGCGAGGGGTCGTCTCCGGGTGGGTGCACAGCGTCTACGAACCGGAGGTTCATGCGTTCGGTGGCCGGGCGAGTATGGATGTGGCTCACCACCTGTTCCAGACCGATAGCCGCCACACCCTGGCCTATCTGGACCGCGTCTACGCGGTCCCTGAACGGGAGTTGGGGCGGCGCGAGCTTTCCCTGTTACTGGGGTCCGCTCTGCTGCGTGGGGCGGGCTTGGACTGGTTCGAACAGGGGGACGTGTGGGCACGTGTGGCCGATCTGCGCCCCTCCATCGAGCTCTTCACCTCCGATGACCGGCTACGCGCCCAGGTGCACACCCTCATGCGCACCGCTCTCGAAGGTTTCGACACCACAGAACCGCTGGGAGCGCTCGCCCCGTGGGCGGACGCCTTCACCACGACCGGCCGGGCGCTGGCTGACCTGTCCAACCGCGGTCTGTTAACCCGAGGGCTCCGAGCCGTGCTCGCCCACCACCTGATCTTCGCCTTCAACCGGTGGGGCCTGCCCTACCGCGACCAGCACATCCTGACCACAACCGCGAAAGAAGTCGTCATGACCGACACCACCCACACCACCACTTCACCGGCCAACGCCGACCGGCTCCGAGAAGAACTCATCGACCAACTCCGCCAGAGCGGCCAGATCCGAACCGAGGCGGTAGCCGACGCGTTCCGATCGGTCCCCCGGCACTCCTTCGTCCCCAACGCCAGCTTGGAAGAGGCCTACACCAACGCCCCTGTGCACATCAAGCACGACGAGAACGGCGCCTCGATCAGCTGCGGATCCCAGCCCGGCGTGGTCGCGATGATGCTCGAACAGGCCGTCCTGGAACCCGGTATGCGTGTCCTTGAACTCGGAGCCGGCACCGGGTTCAACGCCGCCCTCCTGGGCCACCTGGTCGGACCGGCCGGATCGGTGGCCACCATCGACGTCGACACCGACCTGGTCGACGGCGCCCAGGCTCGGTTGAAGGAGAACGGCAGCACCAACGTGCAGGTCCTCCTGGGAGACGGCGCGCTCGGCCATCCTACGGACAAGCCCTTCGACCGCATCATCGCCACGGTCGGCTCACACGACGTCCCCCGCGCCTGGGTGGACCAGCTCGCCCCAGGCGGAAGGCTCATCATCCCGGTGCGCATCGCCGGGGACGTCTCCCGCTCCATCGTCTTCGAAGCCGACGGCGACCACTGGTCGAGTACCGACAGTCGGCTGTGCACGTTCATGCCGCTGCGCGGCGGTGGGATCGGCGACGACCCCCGCACCATCCTGGCCCTGGACACCGACGCCACCGTGCTGCTCCAGACCAACCAGGATCAGGCCATCGAACGCGCCCAGGTCCACGATGTCCTGGCCGAGCCGTCCCGAACCGTGTGGTCGGGGGTGACGTTCGACAAGGCCCAGCCCCTGGACCCGATGTGGTTGTGGCTGGCCACCCACCTGCCCAACCGTCTCTCGCGCATGCCCGTCACTCGACCTGCCGTGGACAGCGGCCTGGTCTCACCAGGTCTGCCCTGGGGTGACATGGCCGGGGTGCCCGTGGTCGAGCGCGGCCTGGCCTACCTCACCCTGCGCCCTGTGGAGAACCAGCCGGGCCGTCACGAGCTCGGCGTCATCGGGCACGCCCAGGCCGGACACGTGCTCGCGGAGCAGATGGCCGAGCAGGTCGCTGATTGGGAAGCGCACCGGGACGAGCCGTTGCACTTCACTCTCTTCTACGGCCCGGTTCCCGCTGAGGAGACCGAGACGCGGCGCATCATGGCGCGAGACCGTTCCTCACTGGTGGTCACCTGGGGCGGCCCCGCATGAACCTCGAGCGGTGGTTCCCTCTCGTCCCACGGCCCCGCCCACCCGGTCATCGGCTCGCCGACCGGGTCGACATGATCACCCAGGACGCCGTTCTGGCCCACGAGGGGACCGGGCAAGAGGCTCTGGACGCGGCCTCGCGTGTCTACAACGGGGCCGCTCTGATCGCCTCCGACACCGGACAGCAGGAGTTGGCCCGCACCTGGTGCTGGGAACACGCCGAGCACTACCATTTTTAACAGAAGCGCATTGCCCCATTCCTCGGGCAATTACCAGCTGGAGCGGAAATGAACCTTCCAAAGAGTACCTGAGCGGCTCTAGCCCAATATATCTATCGATCGACATGGATGTTCTCTCGCCGGAGTTTTTCCCCGCAACAGGCCATCCTGAATGGGCTGGATTTAGCCCAACGACACTCCTCGCGGCACTTCGGGAAGTTACTGCAACCAATCGCGTTGTAGCTGTAGATATTGTAGAAGCGTCGTACAGCGACCAATGGAATTCCTCCACAGCGCGAGCAATGGGTTCGACCCTTCTCGCAATCCTGCGCATGCTCCACGATAATTACTCACCATCTCACTAACCCGAGGCACTTTTATGTTGACTAAAGAACAGCTCGAGACCATCGCCGAAGTTGACTCACCGGAATGGAATCGCAGCCGTGGTACAAATATCGGAGAAAAGCAACCTAGTGTCTTTCGCGTCGGATCAAAGATCCTAATCCTAAAGCGCCTACCTTTTACATCCCCTCGCGGGCATGAGATTGCATACTTCCCAGCTCTGGCCAAAACTCGCGAACTGTCTGCTAGCGAATCTCAATGGCTTGATGACATGAGCGGCGAGGAGGAGTTTCCGGAATCCCTTCAGTCCGCCACCATTCCAGATTCGGGCTGGCAATTTCCTTCGATTCCTGAAAACCCTCGTCTTGATAACGTCCGAACACGCACACTCGTACTTAATCCAACAGAGCAATGTAACATTAGGTGTACATACTGCTATTACGGCGGAGCGTACAACGAGACTCGAACACACCGAACGCTCGCCCCCTCTGATGAGGCACTCAAACTCGCGATAAATGGGTTCATTACGAATGAGCAGCGCCTCATCGATGAACAGCGAGCTATCTATTTTTTCGGTGGCGAGCCCATCCTTGGCTTCAAGAAGATGCAGACTGTGATCCGGCTAGTTGAAGAGCGCAAGAAACAACTCGGCCTTGATCTTCCTAACTTGATTTATCAAGTTAACACTAATGCGCTTCTGATCAACGAATCAATCATGTCCTTTTTGGTAAAGAATGATATTTACATCAATGTCTCCATAGATGGGCCGAATCACGACATATACCGTCTTGATCGGCGTGGGCGAGGGACTCACGACCGTGTGCGCGCAAAGGTCGACTGGATGGAACAGAACTGGCCGGAGTTCTTCGCGA
This sequence comes from Nocardiopsis sp. NPDC006832, assembly GCF_040635885.1. NCBI lineage: Bacteria > Bacillati > Actinomycetota > Actinomycetes > Streptosporangiales > Nocardiopsidaceae > Nocardiopsis > Nocardiopsis sp. NPDC006832. The sequence goes on from NZ_JBEYLC010000028.1 coordinate 50,792, forward strand.
AGCGAGTGGCAATTATCGGAGTCCTATCCTCTCCCCTTAATGCTGCAGCCATGTACCGCTACTTCGCATCATGGGAAACTGCGCACCGCGCCCTTGCGTGGGACTTTGACCTGGTACTCCCCGGCGGGGATGCCTCATACACCGAGTTTGAGTCCGTGTCGAATGAGCAACAGAAGATCTGGGACCTATTTGTCGATTCTCATAGGTTCAAGCACTCCGAAAGAGAGCACTCTCTTCGGTACCACTTTTCTTTCAGCCACGGATTTCTACATCGATCGTTCCACCAGGCACTTCACCACCAAGGCAGTACTGCACCTAACCAGGTGGAAACCTTGCTCGGTGTACAGCTCATTCCCGGCTCTGCCCTCGTGCTTCTCGGTGCGGATGAAAAGTACTATAATTCATACGAACATCAATCCGAAGCTTTCATCACGGGAACTGCCCAGGACGGCATCGACTACAATGTAGGAGTCAATCAAATACGCGAGTTCTCCGAGGGAATAGAATCCTCATCCTGCAAAACTTGCTGGGCATCTCGAATGTGCACGGTTGCACTGGCTGAAGCTCCATTCACTAGTTCGGATGTGGTTGAAAAGACGAAGGAGAAGGCCAGTGCAAAGCTCGCGAGGTGCAGAATCGAGCGGTCGACACTCACACAAGCACTCGTGGCAGTAGAGACTATTAAACAGCGATACGGTAGCGATCGCATTGAGGAACATGTAAGCGAGTGGAATCGACAAAAGAAAGAGGGTCCTTCGCGAAATGCATTCTACAAAGCTTCGGAAAGTTAACGAGCCATCACTAGTTGAAAACATATCAGTGGCATCACATTTGAGTCAACCGTCGGTCGTGAGGCTTGGTCCTGACTCAGGAATACTGAAGTACTTCAGCGATACCATCTTTCAAGAATGCGGAGATACAGAAGTCACTGCTCCACAGGAAGGTAATTCTTTTTTTCGCGGAACCCTACGTGATTTGGTGAACCATACCCGGTACGGACAGAATGATGCGACCTACATGACTCAAACCACTTTGCGTATGCTGGGAGACAACGTCGAAGCCAATGTTCCGAGCGCTCTCAGGAGACTCAATTGGCTTGCAGCGCTTCCCGACGATCTCAAGCCGGATTGGTTCTGGCTGATGATTGGCCAGGCCAAAACCGGTTCTCCGCGCCATGTCGACACCGGAGCAAGCTCGGCCTGGAATCTACTGCTTTGGGGACAAAAAGCCTGGAAATTTGGAAGCCCTGCCATCGCGTTAAGTGAGCATCGCTTGCCTTTGAAAGGAGAAGTCTTTCGCGACACCTCCTGGAAATCCTTCGAGCACACACAGCTGCCTGGAGAACTAATATTTACACCCGCGGGTTGGGTTCACGAGGTCATAAACATCGAACCGTCAGCTGCTTTGACAGGAAATTTCGTGAACTCGACCAACATTCATGCCGCGATCGAGTTCGCACAGCAACAGAATGACCCAGATCGCGAACAGATTCTTCGAGATGTATCGGCGGCATTCTGTGGAAAATGATGAAGGCACCCCTCTTCGCAAACGGCCTGGAGTTCGATCTTTCTATTCTGCACTCGCCGTTAGCAACACCGGCACCGAGATTTCTTCAGTTGCTATCCCCTTGGTTGCCATTCAGTATCTCGCTCTTCCGGATTCATGGGTAGCGGCAATTGGGGCCGCAGAAGCGATTGCCCTCATGTGCGCTGCTCTTCCCCTTGGCCTCGCAGTTGATCGCTTTAATCGCCGAACCCTAGTGATTATTTCGAATATCGGCGGGGCAATCGCCATCTTGTCGATACCATTTTTGGCCTATTTTGGCGCACTCAATTTCTGGGGACTACTTGCAGCTGCCTTAGCAGTAAAGGTTCTTGGGGCCCTATTCGATCTTGCTTCGCGTCCAATAATTCCTCGCATCGTTCCAGAACATCAACTCGATAGCGCAAACGGTGTCTACGGATCCGTGCGTTCGACTTCTGAGGTCTCTGGAGCAGGCATTGGAGGAATTCTTTTTTCTCACCTCGGCGTGTTTTCTGGTTTCTTGGTGAATGCGTTGTCGTTCGTAGTGTCAGCAGTGCTTTTGGCGCGTCTTCCTAAACGGCCCTTTTCCCCTACTACCTCTAACAAGGGCGAAGATTCCAGATCTGATCCCCATAGAGAAGGTCGAAAGCGCCTCCTAGCTTCGCTCCACGAAGCGGTCCGTGGATTTTCGGTAGTCCGCTCCAATGTCAGGCTTGCTCGACTATTTGGTGCAAGTGTCACTTCCAACATGTTCTCCGTCGTTCTGGGAATTACCGAAATTATTTTCCTGATACGAGTTGTCCAAGTTCCCGCTTGGAGCGTAGGCCTATTTATGGGCGTGCCCGCGATCGGAGGTATCATTGGTGGACTTCTCAATGGTATGATTGTACGAGCCGTTGGAAACATTCGCATCTTACTCGTTAGTCAGTTTATTTTAAGTAGTCCTATTCTACTCTTGCCGCTTGCCGGCCCTGGAGTCCAGGCATTTTGGTATATCATTGCATGGTTTTTTTACTCAGTATCATCGGTAATTTACGGAGCAGCCGTCGGATCTTTGATTCAGCGCCTTGTTCCTGATGACCTTCGCGGTCGTGTCGGAGCAGCCAGCATGTGGATCAATTCGGTCTGTGTAAGCTTGTCGACGATCGCAGGCACGGCTTTGCTTGCCGCGTCTGACTTAAGAACCCTAGTCATCATTGGCGCAGTAGGTGTTTATGCATCAGCTTTTTGGCTGTTGCATCCAGCTTTCTTTGTCCGAGACCTGACAAACTCCGAAAATATCCTTCGACAATGAACTACTGGTATTTGATTATATGGTTGCCGAAAATGGTGAGGACTCCAACCCAGCCGGTACTCCAGTTGTAGATCCGGTTTGCCCTTTTCAGTGACTATTCGCCGGTATCTCACTGCTCACCTGGACTGATTCAGCCGTTTCCTGCACACACGAACGGCCACCGCCCGATCATCGATGGTTGTGAAGACAACGAAAAAGCAGGCGGTGGCCGCAGCCACCAGCGTAGCGGCCCAGCGCTGGCCCCACCTGCTGAACGAAACGATCTCCACCGTCGTCGACCCGTACCTGGCCCGACCCGAGACCCGAGCCTGCGCCCGCGACCTGATCACCGCCCTGCTCGCACCACTGACCCGCAAGAACTGCTGGACCCTGGCCGAGCACACCGGCCACCGCCCCCCCTACCGGATGCAGCACCTACTCAACCGTGCCCGCCTGGACGAACAGGCCCTGGCAGCCGCCCTGCGTGGCTACCTCACCACGCGCTTGGGGCACCAGGGCGTGGTCCTGGTCGTGGACGAGACCGACGATGTGAAGAAGGGGACGAGCACCGTCGGGGTGGCCCGTCAGTACTCGGGCACCGCCGGAAGAATCGAGAACTGCCAGGTCGCGGTCTACCTCGCCTACACCAGACCCCAGGCCCATGCCCTGATCGACCAGCGCCTCTACCTGCCCCGGGCCTGGACCGACGATCCCGCCCGACTCCAGAAGGCCGGAGTACCCGCCAACGTCGACTTCGCCACCAAACCGGAGCTGGCCCGGCAGATGATCGCCGCCGCCCTGGAACACACCCCCGACGCGTGGGTGGCCGCAGATGAGGTTTACGGCCGCAACCCCGACCTACGCACTTTCCTGGAGGAGAGCCGTATCGGGTACGTGATGGCCATCGCCGCCACCGACCGGCTGTCCATCCCGCGCGGTGCGGTGGCACTCAAGGAACTGGCCGTGCTGTTGCCCGAGACCGCCTGGCAAAAGCGCTCGGCTGGGGCCGGGGCCAAGGGCGAGCGGTTCTACGACTGGGCGCTCATCGACGATCTCACCGACGAGGACGGGGTGCGGTGGGTACTGATGCGCCGCGGTCGCACCACCGGTGAGCTGGCGGTCTACCGGTGTTACGCCCCCGAACCAGTGTCATTGGCTCGTCTGGTGGCGGGTGGAGGAGTCCTTCCAACAGGGCAAGGGTCTGGCCGGGTCGGACGAGCACCAGGTGCGGACGTGGACCTCCTGGCAGCGGTGGAGTTTGCTGGCGATGGTCCCTTACGCGTTCGTGGCCCTGTGCCGCTTGGCCGAGCTCGGGCGGGGGCCGGTCCCGGAATGGTTGGTGGCGTTGACCTGCAACGAGATCGTTCGTTTGCTGAACGCCCTGTTCGCTTCCGTTCCGGATGTGGAGCATGTGCTGGCGTGGTCGGTGTTCAGACGCTCCCACCAGGCACGGGCCAGGTCTTGCCACTACCGCAGACAGGCAGCCCGAGAATCATGACAAACCGGATCTACAACTGGAGTATTAACCGCCAGTTTGGCCTAACAATCGACAAGTCGCAGTAGGCAAGATCCTCGTCAAGTTCATCCACTCTCGGATTTCCTGCGCTCCGGTACTCGATAGCAATCACCCGAGTTTCGCTATCGGTAAAGTTTTCGCCTCCTCTATGTACCGCGACAGGGGAGACGAAGAGAATCGATCCCGCGGGCACCTCAATACTAGTCGCCCTATCTTCAAGGAGCCCCGGAGTTATTCCCTAATCTCCCAGAGGCGTCCTGTGATGCCCGTGCCTGTTCGATACTACCCTGGTCGAACCATTTTGTGATGTCATATTATCGAGGCATATGAGCACGGTGACCGCTTCGTCATTTTCAAACCTGTCGGTCTCAATATCTCGGTGCCAAGGTACTGGCAAAGCGAGACGTGGAGGCCGAAGGCGCAGGAAGGCCATGTCGAAGTCTACTGACTTCCCAATCAAAGCGGCGACTCGATCTGCAACTTTGAGACTTGCACTCAACTCAAGCCATTCTGGTCCTGCTAGGGCCAAATTTGTGACATGATGAACCGCCATAGGATTCCTGGGTAGCAATTCTGGCCGAGGTTCAGATAGGGCTGAAGAGAACTTCATACGTGGCATTGGTGGGCGATTCGCAACTAATTCCGTAACACGATCGCGGCAACAAGCAACTTCCGACAGATCGAATATTTGCGAGGCAACAACAAACCCCTCCCCCTGAAACCCTGCAACGTCAATCCACTCTCAATTACTGGCATCTAAATCTCTTTCATTTTTTTGCGCAACCATACACCTGAAGACGTGGTGCCAATGGCGCTCGCGACCGTCTTTACTGTAGGCTTAGGCCCACCGCCCAGTTGGGCGGGTGAGACTCTCCGGAAATCCAGTCACCACGCGTAAGGGAGTATCCGAGAATATCATTCTGCACTCCATTGATTTCCGGCCCTGCTGCTCGATAATGAGATTCTTTAACCCAACCAGCCTTCAGAAATGTTCGCTGCATCGCGATATTATCGTCTCTAGTAGTTCCCTCTAGACGCTGCATGTGACCGTTGGAGGAGAAGGCCGCATCTGCTAGAGCCAACAGTGCAAGCAATCCTAGACCAAAACCGCGCGATGATTCACGCAACCGTAGGTCTATCAACGCACCCGGGTCTCTGACATCGCTAAGGATCGCAAGCCCTACTCGCACACCTCCTGCCAGTACCCAATAGCCCGCATTGTCAGGTGGCGAGAAGTCACCTCTTTCTATCCGGCGCTTGACAGTCAGTTCAGTCGGCGACGAATCCAGATGAAATGGGAAACTGTTACTGGTTAGAAATTCGACGATCTGACACCAGTCGTTTTCAGTGTGCAGTGCAGCGAGTTCTACAGCTCTGTCCATGCCACGTATTGTTGCACAGGACGCGCCGAAAGGGCACTAGTACTCCAGTTGCCGATTCGGTTTTCCCTGGTCAGCGGCCATTCACCGGAATCAGGATGTCCCTCTGCTGATCTAGCTGTTTCCCGCACACACGAACGGCCACCTCCTGATCATCGATGGTTGTGAAGACAAAGAAGACGCAGGCGGTGGGCGACTACCCGGTGATGCGGTACGAGTACGTGACGGCCAAGGCTGTTTCAAAGTCGGGATCGTGAGGTATCCATGCTGATCACAGCCCCGTAGCGATCCAGTCGAAACCCGCACCAACAAGCAACGGAGCCCGCTAGAAGATCAGGGACTCTCACATCTCTGACTTCCAAAGGACTCCGTTGCGCCCCCAGTCTGCCACGCCCTCCCCTGCCTCTGTCGGCCTTGTCGGCAAGATCGCCGCTCTGGAGGACCCCCGTTCGCCGCGGGGCCGCCGCCACAGCATGGCCAGCGTCCTGCTCTGCGCCCTGTGCGCGATGGTCGCCGGAGCACGCCACCTACGGGCGATCGGCCAGTGGGCCGACGCCGCACCCCAGCACACCCTGGCCCGTCTGGGCTGCCGGATCTCCTGCGCGGCTCTGGGAGTACGCACCGCTCCGTCCCCGGCGACCATCCGCCGCGTCCTGCTCGCCTTGGGCCCCGAGACTCTGGCTGCCCTGGTCAGACCCGATGTCCTTGAGGTGGTGGCGGTGGACGGTAAAACCCTGCGTGGATCGGCCACCTCCACCGACCCGGCTGTGCACCTGTTCGCCGCCCTGACCCCGGACCGGCGTCTGGTCGCGCAGGTGCGAGTGCCGGCGGGCACCAGCGAGATCGACGCCCTGGAGACCCTGTTGGCGGGTGTGGGCCTGGCCGGTGTGGTCCTCACCGCCGATGCCCTGCACACCCAGACCGGCACCGCCGCGTACTTGGTCGAGGAGTTGCACGCCGACTACGTGTTGCCCGTCAAACGCAACCAGAAGACGTTGTTCGCCCAGGTCAAAGCACTGCCCTGGGCTCAGGCTCCCACACTGGCCACCACCCGCGACCACGGCCACGGACGCGCTGAGACCCGCACCGTCAAGGCCATCGGCCTCGCTGGAAGGACGGACTTCCCGCACGCGGCCCAGGCGGTGCGCCTTCGCCGCCACGTCAGAGATCTGCGTACCGGGAAGGTGTCGTGGACCTTGGCTTATGCGGTGACCTCGCTGGAGGTCGAGCAGGCGGACGCGGCCCGGATCGGCGCTCTGGTGCGTGGACATTGGGGCATCGAGGCCTGGCACCACGTCAAGGACGTGTCGCTGGGCGAGGACGGCTGCAAGGTCCGCTGCGGGCACGCCCCCGACAACCTGGCCGTGCTGCGAGCTCTCGCCCTGGGATTCTTGGGCCGGTTGGGGCAGGACACCGTGCCCGACGCGATCCGGTGGGTGTCGTATGAGGCGTTCATCCGCCCGCTGGACGTGATCGGTCTTCGCTGACCAGCACGAACATCACCGCTCACCGAGAATGAAACAGCCCTGGTTATCGACCAGGGCCGGGCAGCGGAACTGACCGAGGACCTGCTCGGCTCCGACTCCCCTGACGCCCCCGCGGACGACCGGGTCGTGGACCCGGTCGCGCCGCGCCGTGAGGAGGACGAATGAACACACCCACCAGAGCCGGGACGGCGGTGCTGGCCGCCTGCGTGATCGCCGTCTCCACCTCCTGCCAACCGCACAACGAGTAACTTCGTCGTGACCAACGAGCTCGACGTGCCCGTGCTGTGCTGGCACTCGAGCTCACCGGAACTCTTCATGCCCGAGTGCACCGACTTCGACACAGGCGTCCCGCCCGGCGAGCTGGCTGTACGGCCTCGCCAAGTCCGGCGAGCGCCCCTGGTACCACCGTGTGTGACCGTTCAGAAACTAGATCGTTGACGGGAAAATGTGCCCTGGTCAGTGGTCGTAAGCGGTCAACGACCGCTTGACCGGGGCACCGATCATCCAGTTGTGCCAGATCGCGGCGTTCAGCGCCGCGATGCGCTGACACATCCTGGCCCAGAGTCCCTCAGTGGTGCGTGCCTGGTGACGTTCCAGCCCGAGCTGGTTCTTCAGCGTCCAGATGATCGCTTCGATCCTTTGCCTCAACCACCCAGGAAAGCCGCGATCCGCCTCGCCCTTGCGTGCTGGACGCTCCAGAACACGCCCCACCCGCGCGGCGGCTCTCTTGATCCCGGCACAAGACACACCGCTGCCTCCTCGGGCCCGGAAGGTGCAGGAGCACGGAATCACGAACATGAAGCAACCCTCGAGGCCGATGCTCAACGGTGAACGTTTGTACCTGGCATTGTGGGACACCGCCCCCGCAGTCAGTACGACTGAAACTCTTGTGCGCTAGCAGAGCACGAACGGAAAAATCCGCGAGAAATCGTCCGGAAACCTCGCCCTCGACCATCGGACGCTTCCCCAGTTTGCGTGCTCCGTTTGTGCTCCGCAGTTTTGGACCAGGGCGACACCGGGCGACATGATGCGGCACAGAACAGCATCCCGATTCGGATGGCGCGGGACGCAACGGCACGAAGTGACACGTGACGGTACGCGACCATAGAACTTCTAATCCGACGGTCGCAGGTTCGAATCCTGCCGGGTGCGCCACAAAACCCCAGGTCAGATGGGGTACGCGAGGACCTCGGAAGAGGTCCTCGCGGCGTTTGGGGGCCATGTGTGCTCCTGGTGTGCTCCCCAGTACAAGGTGAGTGCAGGTGGGGGTCCACCTCCCGGAGCACTTTGCCGTCCCGTGACCCTGGCGGCCCGTGCCCGGGTATCCCCGTGTTCACCCGTCAGCGCCCCGCAGACGCCCCGTCTCCACTACATGGGGACGTTTGGGCCCCTGACACGCCCTGCTACCCCACAGCCGCACACGGCCGTTTCAACCGAAACCTCTTACCCCACCGGGGTTCACTCGCCACGGTCAAATGCTATGGGCAAGTCGAGGAAAGAACGAGGCGATCCCGCCAACACCGTGAACCGAGACCCAGACAGGACCACCTGAACTCAGATCCACCGCGAACTCCGGCACCTGCACGCCAGGCCTTCACCGGCCCCTCTAAATATCCGGCCAGGCCACCGGACCGACCAACCCATAGATCGGCCCGATCGCCCCACGCAACCCGAGCCTAAACAGGCTATCGACCTTCAACCCACCCCCCGATACCCACCGCCCAGAGAAACGATCTCCAACCGGTCGTACCTATGCCCCCACAGGTCAGAGCCCAGACGCAGTGCTCCAGGATTTTTGAATAACGCGGAACGCAGATCCGGCTCTCTCAGAAAAAGGCCAAAACAGTAGGTCACGTGCCCCGGCGAGGTCGACCGAAAAGATGAGAACCCCGGATACAGTGACGATCCCAAGCCCGTTGGTCACCGACTACCGTGATCGTATGAGCGATGGAATCCGATGGATCGGCGAACACAGCAATCAGAGTCCGAAGACAAGCATTCCCGGAATGCTCGGCGGCATATCCCTCACCACGGCCCGCGACATCGACACAGAGGACTTCCTCACCTGCCTCGGCGCAGAACCCCTCCAGCTCGACGAGGGCTATCTGTACAAAGACCGGCGATCAGTGACCCTTCCTGACGGGGCAGGAAATCTCACCTTCGCCATGTACGGCACCTGCGGCGACTGGGTATACGTGCTGGAGGACTGGGAAATGGCGACCTGGTACCTGCATCGTGGCGGCGGCCCGCCAATGACCGCTCTAGCCGGGATTGAAACCGTCTGCGTGAGCCTGAACCGGCACGACCCGCCCCCCTACATCTCACACACCACTCCTGAAGGCCGCATCGTCAGTGTGGAGTACGGGGAGGACACCGGCTGCGGATCAGCGTTGGATGCCGCACTACAAGCAGCCGGTGCAGTCTTCCCACCCATGCCAGACACACCTTGGGACGAGGCGGCACTGTACCAGGAGCAGTATCTGGAAAAACTCCTACCGGCGGTGTTCTCCGCGGTCGGGGACTACTGCGGGCTGTCCATCGACCAGGCCGCGGTCGAAGCCGGCGACCTTCCCGTAGCTGTTCTCTTCCCGCTGTCCTGACCCTGGCCGCCCCGCAGGGCCGCCCCGCGGGGCGGCCCCTCCTGGCGTTCAGCCAGTGGCGGTCAGGCGGTGGTCATGTCACAGATGACAGGGTCGGCCGGTGTGCCCACATCGGTGGTGTAGAGGCAGTCGCCGCTCATGCGGGGGTCCAGCCAATAAGCATCCTCGTCCATGATCCGCATGTTCATCCTGAACGTGGGGAAGCGGTTCATGGATCCCTGGTTCTGGTTGCCTGACATCGCGGAACGTCCACAGACTTCGGTGAAGTCGGGGACCAGGCCGTCGATATTGTACAGGTGGATCCGGTCCTCATGTTCCTTGGCGAAGGTCTGCGTGCAGGCCCTGCCGTTAGGGGTACCCGTAGTGCTGTCAGCGGGGACGGCTTCGTTCAAACCGCCCTCGCTCGCGGCCATGCCGCCGCTGTTGTAACTGGACGCGAAGGAAAACTCGTCACAGTTCAACTCATCTTCAGCATCATCCAGGGCGCTGGCATCGCCGTTGTTTGCCGCCCAGCCGGTCTCACCGCAGATCCGGCTGCGATTCCTCGCATTCTGAGCATTGTCACCCATGTAATACAGGGGTTTGCCAGCGGACTGGGATCCGGGCTGGTTGGGTGCCATGGTCTGGATCAGCCAGGCATGTGCGGCGGCCTGCGGATAGTTCGCAGCGTTGAAGGGGTACGTCGGCGCCGCGTTGAGGAAAACACACCCGTTGACCGTGCTCCCACTTCCCTTGGTGTCACAGCGGACCTGGTCCAGATCCTCGGCTTGGTTCCAGGAATCCACGGACCACACGTATTCGTTGAGGCTGGGGGACCACCACCCGGAAGAGTCTTGAAGGGACATTCCGAGCGTGACGTCCGGCTGGAACAGATACTCCTGGTCGGACGTACCCGCGTCCCAGTTATAAAAAGTCTTCACCCACGCAGGATGCTGGTCGCCGGGCGCCCAGCTCGGTTCACCTTCCCAGCCGCTCGGGTCGGGTTCGGTTGGGGTGCAGCCTTCCCCGCACTCGTGTCCGATGATACCCATGTCGATCTGGCCGAAGTCCTCCGAAACCGGCTCATACGGCTTCACCGTCACGTACTCGCTGAAGCTATCCGTGCCATCCAGCACCAGATGCCGCGTGAACGAAAAAAGAGTTTCAGCGATGGTGTTCTCGTCACCATCGTACATTTTGATCGGGAATATCCGCCGGTCGCACTGGGTGAACCGGTCCGAGAGGACACCCAGATCGAGCGTGTCGCACCACTCGGCTTCTGGGATGTCCACGGTGGCTTCCGCTCTCAGATCCTCCGCGCTCAAAGGATCAGCTGACTCGGAGGCCTCGCTGTCCGGCAGCTCGGTGAGTATCGGGCCGAAACAGATTTGGCGCCCGCTCTCGACCGGGCCGCACTGTTCGGTGTCGGTGGACTCCGATGACGTGGTGGCGTCAGCGCCCAGGGGTTTGGTCTGCTCACTGACCGGGTCGACATCGAACCAGCTGGGGTCGGGGCTGTCGAAGACTGGGTCCGGAAGAGTCAAGTCCACGGGAAGTTCCACGCGGAACGGCTCCCACCTCGACCAATCCGTCTCATACAGTGACCCGTCGAAGGCCGATGTGTGGAACAGGTAGTCGACGTTGGGGACCAGCTTGCCGGGCGGGACAGTGACCGAGGCAACAGAGCCGGACTCCACAAACTCGGACACCTGCACCCCGAATTCGGTGTCCGAGATGCTGACCTTGGTGTCTGGGTCGCCGTTGGAGTCCGCTTCCCATACCTCGAAGGTCAGGTTGGCTTCGTCGCCGTCGGCGTCCGTGACGGTGTTACTCAACTGGACCTGAGGCGTGTTGACACTCCACACGCCCATGTCGTTCTGTTCCCCAGGTCCAGCTTCAAGGTCGGTACCCGACTCGGGGCGGGTTCCAGCGGCTGATGGGGTCTCGGGCCCGGCTGCGGGTTGTGACGACGGTGCTGCGTCCGGGTCGGGCTGCCCCCGGCCGGTCTCATCTGCGGCGGCTGTCCCCGACCCGATCATCAGCGCGGTCAAGGCGAGGGCGCCTATGCGCGCGAGCATACGTTTTTTTCTGGGTCTACCAGACAAGATGTTTCCCTTTTTGCTCTTTTACCAGGTTGCTTTACGACAGATAGCGCCACACCTGCTCGGGCAGTGTGATTTAGGAGTCGACAACCTGACCTGAATATACGAACGACCGAACAGGGTAATCACGAATTTGACGCCAAGATAAACCTGAACGACACCAGGGGAACATACAGGAACTGAAATCACGGGCCAGTCACGGGGGAATCTCATTACGGAGTTGCTCTAGCCTTGAACAACTGAGAATACCTCTGACATGCGGCGACTTTATTTTGACCACATCCGGCCACGTCATCGCGCAAACAACCCGAATTTCCAAGGCAGCTAGCCCTCAGACCCCACCCCCGCGTGCCCCTGACCTCGCCAAGAGCACATAGAGTTATAAACCCCTCACGGGGCGCAGGAGACAAAAAGGTTTCATAAATTTCTAGCGGATAACGTACGATTCACGTATCCGCCTATAAGTCGAGTTGTCCTTCGTCTGATCTCTTTCGGTAATATGCCCTGCCCTCATTAGTGAAGGTGCAGCACACCAGGGGACCTTTGATCCGATGGTCGGCCGACCCCTGACCTGAGGAAACCCCAGGCCAGGTGGGGTGCACCCTCAGCCTCGCCTGTGTTTGAAGGCCCTGTGGTGCTCCTGGTGTGCTCCCCTGAACCGGCTACCGCACCAGGGCCAGGTTGCTCACCTCAGCCGGAGCCGCTGCACCGCGTAGCAGCGCGGCAGTCGCCCCGGCCTCCGTCGTCGCCGTATGCGGGAACACGCTCTGGCAGGTGTGCTGTGTGAAGTACGTGCTGGAGCGCCCCAACCCGCCCGAGGCCACCTGTACAGCCGAACCCACGGCCAACACCTCAAGGCAAGCCCACGCAGCGCGAGGATCCAACACCCACACTCGAACTCGCCCTGACGCTCAAGCGCCTTGACCAACACCCTCTGCCTGGCCTCCCCACCCCGACACCGCCCGATACGGGCGCTATGCCCTTTTCGATGGCCGTGGCCACCACTGGCCCCGTGGGGCGCTGGCCACAGGGGTGCCGGGGCCGGGGTGTTTGGGGCGACAGCGGGGCGCTGGTGGCCCCACACCGCCCCACGATCCGAACAGGGCGGGAACCGCCCGGCCCCGGCACCCCACGCCAACCCCGAGCCCGGGGACCACGGCCCCGGACATGAAGCGCCCCAGGCCTCGCGCTCACTCCGCGCCGCTATTCCTCACATCCAAGAATACATCTTTGGCCACTCAATTCTTTATCAGAGAATCGAGCGCAAACAAGGATGAACCGATCAGGCCCCCACTTAGACTGCGGCCGAAGCATGCACCCTTGAACACCTAGAAGAATTGAGTCATGCGTGAACACTCAAGGAGCGAAGAAGGGGCAGAGGGGCGGGCTGGGGAGGGACCAGAAGGGGGCGCATGGGGCGAGTGGCCAAGGGGCCACCGCCGGGGGCCGCCGCCCCCTACGTGAAGGTGACTACCCACTGGGTATAAGTCTGGACGTGAGTCACACCCCTAAAATCGGCCCTGACCTGCGATAATGAGTGTTTCAGGGGGGTCCACAGGGCGGGAGGGGTCGTTGGAGTGATCGGTGGAGGGTGCGTTGGAGTACTGATTCACTGGCTCTCACAGGCCCCTCAACACAGACCTGGGTCCGAGGACTTCGAGTGTGGGACGACCTGGAGAACCCTCCTTGAATCGGATGATGGGTTTCGTTTCTTCGATCATTTCCAGCACGACAGTGTGGTGTCGATTCGTCGAAGAAACACCCTCACAAGTTTTCTTCGGAATTCGTCATCTTGAGCACTACTGCCATCCCCCACCGCCCTCGTACGCCGCACTCAGCCCGTGCGGGTGACCACCGAGTGGATCTCACTCACCGGCACCGCGTCGGTCGACGACGTCGACAGGCCCCCACGACCCCGCCATCTCCAGTACTGGCGGACCAGGCCATCACAACAGGGCCGCCCCTGGAAGGGAACGGCCCTGGACGCTTCTGTGCGAGGTCAGGCCACGGGCTGCCGCAGCGCCTGCCACTGACGCACCACTGCGGCCAAGTCACTCATATCAAGAGGCAGCTCAGCACCACCCACTCCTGTGGCCCCGGGAACCGTGCCCTCTCGGCGGGGTGCCGGTGACACCGGCTTCGCGCGACGCCGGACATGCTGGTTCTTCTCGTGCACGGCCAGGTAGAGGCGCACGCCGCGCACCCCGTCATCGTCCTCACACCACCCGTGTCGACCCGTGTACAACTCCCGCCGGTGGGGCGGACCAGCCGTGTGCGGGTCCGTGTGCGCTTCCCCAGCACGGGGCCGAGGAACCTTCACCCGCACCTGGCCCACAACCCTGTCCAGGTCAGGTTCACGGCCTCCATCCGGACGCCACGCTGACAGTGGTGGACGGACCTCGACCGCGAGTCGAGCACTGCGCCCGGTAGGGCTGCAGAACAAGACGGCGAGCACCACCCCGAGGGCCCAACGCAGATGTGCACCCCAGCCCTGTCGGCGCTTGCGGTGTCGCCCGCTATGCTTTTCCACGATCTCCTCCTGCTCATCCGGGGGTTTTCAAGCCCCGGCCGGTGTTGCCTCACCAGCCGGGGCACCTCATCTCGTCTGGTTCGTGAAGACCACGGGCGACATCGGCCCTGAAGAGCCGAGCTGCACTTCCCGTCGTCATCCGGCTCAGATCACGGGCATCGTGGGCACGGGAAGCCGGCGACGGGCACGCTCCTCGACCAGGCCGCGCACCTCTGCGGCGTTGAGCTCAGCCCCATCGCAGTCCACCGCGAACCACACCCGCTTGCCCTGGCCACAGCGGTAGACCCCGCACACCTGCCGGGTGAAGGCCTGGATGAGAGCCAGCCCCCGCCCGTGCTCACTGAGGAGCCCCACCAGTTCCCCGCTCTCGGGGAAGCACGGGAGGGTCGGTTCGGCGTCGTACACCTCGATCACTCCGCAATGCCCCGACCGTGCCCACACCTCCACCCCGACCTCGGGTCGGCCGTGCACCAGCGCGTTGGTGAACGCCTCGCTTACCGCCAGTCGGGCCACGCCTCGCCCGGCCTCACCGATCTCGGCCGTTGCCAACGCCTGGTCGACCAGCGCTCGCGCGAGCCCCACGTCCGCCGCCCTCGGACGCCTCCACGTGCACATGACCCCGCTCATCCAGCACCACCTCGTCTGTTCGCTTCTGAACCCGTGTCACCTCTGAATCGGCACCGCAGGTCTCCCACCGGTTCGGCTATCGATCTGCGGTAGGTCCATATTGATTTGCAACAACGCAAATTACAAGCGCAGCAAGTTGATATGCGTACAATGAGTAACGATGCGTGCTTCTTTTTCAGTGGGAAGATGACAACGCCAGCACAGCGACGACAGGAGGTGGAGATGCCCGAGGGCACTCCGGTCCACGGTTCACCCGCCCGACGGCACTACCTGGTCAGCCGGCTCAAACGGCTACGCACCCAGACCGGGCTCTCCCAGGAGGAGGCCGCCGAGGCGATGGGCTGGCACAAGTCCAAGGTCTCCCGGATGGAGAACGGCAAGTGGAAACGGCTGAGCGGACCGGAGATCGACGCCCTGTGCCGCCTCTACAAGGCCCCTGACGAACTCCGCGAAGAGCTCGCCCACATCGCCAAGGCCGCCAGCCGCAACCGGTCCGCAGCCTGGTGGAACGCCTACGAGGACGTCCCCGGCGGTGCGTACTACCCGTTGGAGTACGAGGCCGAGCAGATCTTCGAATACACGCTCGGGCTGTTCGGCGGCCTGGCCCAACACCCCGACTACGTCCGGGCCCTCATGGAACGAGGCGCGGTGCCCGACGAAGCCGAACGCGAACGCAGGTTGGAAGCCCGTGTGGAGCGAACCCGCAGCATCCTGCGGCGTGAGGCTCCCCCGCAGATGTGGTGGGTGATCGACGAACCCGTCCTCACCTGCCAGATCGGTAGTAACAAGGTGATGCGCACCCAGCTCCAGCACCTCCTGGAGCTGAGCGAGCACCCCACGATCAACCTCCAAGTGCTCCCGCAGTCCGAGGGCATGAGCCTGAACTACGGCTTCTCCCTGCTGTGGATCGGCGACGACCGCGTGGGCCATGTGGACGTCCCACCCCAGGGGTTGCTGTTCGACGCCCAGGAGGATGTGCAACACCATGAACTCAGGTCCCAGCACCTGCGGGCCGCGGCCGCTTCCCCCGAACGCTCCCGCGACCTGATCCGTGCCCGGATCACCGAACTCCCCTGAGGAAGGTCCCCACATGAACGACAAGACGACGCCCTGGCACAAGTCGAGCTACAGCAACGAGCACGGAACCTGCGTGGAGGTTTCCGAAGGCCCCAGCACGCTGGTCCGCGACAACCAGAACCCCCACCTGGACGTACTGGGTTTCCCCACCCAGGCCTGGGCCGACTTCCTGTCCGGGATCAGAGCGAACTGACGCTGGAGCCACCCATTCCAGGTGTTCACGGAGGAAGAGAAGGTGCGCGCTGGGCGCCGTCCTGTCTCGGCCTCCGACGAGCTCGGGCAGGAGCGGGCGTACGCACCACCAGGGCTCGGTGAGTCCCCACCGGGACAGGGCCAGGCGGAGCTCGAGGTCGCGCCTGAAAAAGCCGATCCTGGAGGTTCGTCTGCACCGGAACGAAAGCAACCGACGGATGGGGAAAGCGGAGAGCTCGCCTCGCCTGCGAACACGCGGTCGCTCTCGTCGTTACGACACACGGAACAACGGAGCGCCCCGGATCAACGAGACTCCGGGGCGGTAGGTGCTGCTACGTGCGGCGATGGGCTTTCACGCCCTGCAGGAAGCCGACCCACTCCGGCGGGGCGAATCGAAGGTGGCCGAGGCCGGGGTGCTGCGAATCGCGAACATCCGTTCCTCGAGCGCCCTCACGGGCCTCCAAACAGTTGGTGCCCCCGTTGCTGTAACTGCTCTTATGCCAGTCCGTACCAGGTGACACCGGTGACTTGTTCATCGCTCCAACCTCTTTTGCTCATTACGGAGCCGCTCCACTTCTTCCCGGATCCTGGCGAGGGACTGCTCCGGGCTGCCGGCTACTCCTTGTAGCGCGGTGTAGGCCATCCGATAGTTGGCGACCTCCACCGTGTTGGTGATCACCTGTCCTTCACGGATGGACTCCGCAACGAGCACCTCCGGGATGTAATCCGTGGTAATCAGCTTAAAGGCTCCCGAATTACCGGGATGTCGAGGTTCCGAGGCGGGGACGATCTGGATGCTGACACGTTCACTTTCGGCGAGTGCCACCACGTGTTCCAGTTGCTCCCGCACGATCTCAGCGGAACCGTACCTTCGGCTGAGGATGGACTCGTCCAGGACCGCCCAGATGCGGGGCGTCGGGGCGGCAGCGATCTTGACCGCGCGTTCGGCACGTTCCCTGGCCCGTGCGTCTACCTCGTTGGACGGGAGCCAGGGGGCCGCGTACCTGATGAGTGCTCGGGCGTACTCCTGTGTCTGCATGTAGGCCGGGAAGACCATGATCTCGTACTCATAGACGGCCGCGGCGCTGTCGATCATCCCGGCGATCTCGAACTTCCAGATCTCACCGCCGGAACCGGTGAGCTCCTTCCAGAGGTGTTTCAGTTTTCCGGGAGCCAGGGCCTTGTCCAGGCCGTCGCGGAGTTGCGCGGAGGGCGTCACGAGCCCGCGTTCGAGGTCGGAGACCCCTGTCTTCGAGGAGCTCACCTTCTTGGCCAGCGAGGTCTGGGTGAATCCGGACTCCTTGCGCAACCGCCGCACCTCAGCCCCGTAGGCAATAAGAACCCTTTTGTCTGTTTTCGTGGTGTCGCTGGAGGGCATGTGCACAGCCTGTCTCAGAATTCCACTCAGCGTCGACTGATTCCCACAAGTTCCGCAGTGATCGCGATAGTTCCGGAGTACTGACAGGCATCTTTACCTGCGTAATTCCGCACCTCACCATGAGAATCCGAACCGACTCCGGAACTCTGAACTCAGAGCACGGCTAACGCAGGTGGTGGACCAGTGCACGCAGCGACGATCTCCGTACCCTCGACAGTGGTGACGCCTCGACTTCCCCGGCGTGTGCCCGGGTACTCCACCGGTCAGCTCTCCCGTTGTTCTGGTCGGCGTCACGCAGCCTGTTTCAGCTCGGCATCACCGGCCGTACGCGAAGCCCGCGCCTGGGTTCGCCACGTGACCGGGCTCCCGACCACCGAAGCGGACCTCCTCGAACTGCTGGTGGCTGAACTCACCGCCAACGCCTGTACGCACTCCGCTTCTGGGGACGAAGGCGGCTTTCTCACCCTGCAGGTGGCCTTCCTTGGAAACTCCGTGATCCGTATCGGTGTCCTGGACCAGGGGCCACGTCCCGGTTCGCGCCTGTGCTTCCCCTCCGTCCAGGTCTCCGAAGCCGACGCGGAAGACGGCCGAGGCCTGGCCCTCGTGCAGGGAATCAGCCGACGCTTCGGGGTACTCGGCAGCATCGGCGAACCGCTCACCGTGTGGGCGGTGGTGCACCGCTCCGACCTGCGCGCCACAGCCGCGCTGTGACCAGGCGTGGCCGTGCAGTGAACCAGTCTCGGGAAACACCCTCCCCTCGGGTGTGCCCCGACCCGTCACACCCTTCCAACCTGCTCGCTCACCACATCCCGGGATTGAGCACCGATGTTCACCAAGCCATGCGTACTTCTTCCCCCGGCACGCGCACCTCCCCTGCGTCTACCCGAACACGTCACAACCACAACGAAGGAGAAACAGCATGACCGTTGTCAACACGCACGCCCCCGTCTCGACTCCCCCAACCGCTGTGGACGACCTGCTGGTGTCGGTGGAGGAGATCGCCACCCTGCGCTCGCGTGGCGACCAGCCCTCCGACGGTGGCGGTACCGGCCGCTCCGACACCAACGACGGCTTCCACTAGGAACTGAGGCACAATCTTGTCCGCTGACCTGATCAGCGGCCGTCTGGGCGGGGACTCGTTCCCCGCCCAGGTGCTCGGCCGCCACCACCGGCGCTACCCCGCCCCCGACAACGCCACCGACGTCTTCACGCACCTGCTCACCTGGCAGGACCTGAACCGGCTCCTGGCAACCCAACGCCTGAACAGCCCTCGCCTGCGCCTGTCCGCTGGAGAGAGCATCGACGTGGGCCGCTATACACAGCGGCGCCGCTACCGACGCATGCCGGACTGGGACGCTCCCGCCCCCCACCTGTTCCACCAACAGCTCCGCGAGGGCGCGACGCTGGTGGTGGACGCGATCGACGAGATGCACTCGCCCATCGGTGAGACGGTCTCCGGTCTGGAGTCCTGGCTGGGCACCGGAATCCAGACCAACGCCTACGCCTCCTGGACACCCAGGGAGGGGTTCGGCATCCATTGGGACGACCATGACGTGCTCGTGTTCCAGGTTGCGGGGCGCAAACGGTGGCGCATCTACGGAACCACCCGGACCGCCCCCTTGCACAACGACGTCGAGTTCGAGGAGGCCGCTCCCACCGTCCCCATCGACGAGTTCGTCATGGCACCCGGCGACATCCTCCATGTCCCCCGAGGCTGTTGGCACGCGGTCGCCGCCTCCGAAGGCGAACCCAGCCTCCACCTGACCTGCGGGCTGAACACTACAACCGGAGCCGACTTCCTCACCTGGCTGACCGCCGGCATGGTCGAACACGACGAGGTCCGCACCGACGTCCCGCGTGACCCCCGCCAGTTCTCGAACTGGTCCTACCGAATGTCCGAGCTCATCACCGCCCGGTTCCAGGACCCGGACGTGGTGCGCGCGTACTGGGGGCGACAGAACGAGACCGCCACGGCTCGCGCGGCGTTCAGCCTGCCCATCGCCGTAACCGGAGAGCTCACCGATTCCACTCGGCTGCGCCTGGCGACCAAGCGAGGCACCCTGAGCATGACCGGGGGCAGCCTCACCTATCTCGCTCAGGGACGACGCTGGACATTCGCCGCCCAGGTCTTCCCGCTGCTCTCCCATCTGGACGAACAGCACAGCGCCACGGTGAAGGAACTGTGCCGGCTCGACCCCGGCATCCCACGGGAGACCCTCGTCGGCCTTCTCCGCAGGCTGTTGGAGGACGGTGCCCTTGTCTGGGAAGGCGAAGAAGGATGACCTTGCTCGGCCTGGGCACCTACCGCAGCCGCGATGCCGTCACCTCGGCGAGCATCGCGGCTGCGGCCGGGTGTCCCCTCATCGATACGGCCCCGGTCTACGGGGACGGAACCCACCAGGCATCCATCGCGCCCGTACTCGCGGCACACCCGCACATGCGGATCGCCACCAAAGTCGGTCACATGACGACCAACCAGGCTTGGGCGGCACTGTCCAGCGGGGTGATCTCCGAAGCCGACGCCTTGCGGCGACACAGCATCACCCCGGACTACGTGACCCATCAGGTGGCGATGTCTCGGGCAGAGTTGCAACGCAGGAGTCTGGATCTGGTGTACCTCCACAGCCCCGAACACCGCACCGGAGATCGGGAAGCTTTGCACGCCGGCATCCGGCGTGCGTTCTTCGCTCTGGAAGAAGAACGGGACGCGGGTACTCTGCTCGGCTACGGCATCGCCACGTGGAGCGGATTCAGCGAAGACATGTTCACCGTCCCTGAGCTGTTGCGACTCGCGCGGGAAGCGGCGGGTGGGTCTCGAACAGGCCTGTCCGCCATCCAGTTGCCCGTGTCCATGGTGGAGGTCGAACCCCTCCGTGAAGCTCTGATCCAACAGGGCCCCATCCCTGCGGCTGAGCAGGCAGGATTGGAGGTGTGGGGGTCCGCTCCGCTCCACGGTGGGGACCTCATCCCACACATCAATGACCGTCTGGCCGACTACGTCTCCTCCGGTTCCACAGGCGCGCAGGCCGCTCTCAAAGTCGCCGCCTCAACACCAGGACTCACCGGCCTGCTGGTCAGCACCACCCAGGCCGGACACTGGTACGAGGCTGCCGACGTGGCCGCTTCCCACCCGTTGTCTCCGCTCCGACTCAAGGAGATCTGTGACCTCCTCGCCTCCGTCCCCTGACCTGATCCCTCGATGGCACCATGCAGCTCGCGCTCTCAGTGTCGCGGTCGATCCCGGAGCCGAGCTGCGCGGAGGGGTGGTCGGGAGAACGATCAGCGGGCCGGTCTCCTTCAAAGGTGTCCCCGCCTGGTTGCGGCTGAACAGCGCACCTCGACCAGGCGGGAAACGGTGGGAGGGCCCCGGACTCGCAGACGTGTTGTTGGACGAGGCGATACCGCGTCCAACACTGCTCGGTGAGCACGCATGGACCGAAAAGCGTGCCGATCAGGCATTCCAGGCTCAGCTATGGGAACACCTCAAAGGACAGGTGCTGTCGGAGTTCCCCTACTTGACCGGTCCTCCCCCTGTGTCCGGCCGCTGGTGGCGAGAACTGCGCAATGGCATGGACCAGCTCCGTGAAACTCCGACCTCACTCGGCCGCCAGGTCATGACACAGGAGTTCATCAACCGCATCCCCCGGTTCATCCCCGAACTGGCGGGAAGGGACCTGACCGTGCCGAAGTGGGAGACAGCTCATGGAGATCTACACTGGGCGAACCTCACCTCAGACCCGCTGGAGATCATCGACTGGGAAGGGTGGGGCCTCGCCCCCGCCGGGTACGACGCCGCCGTCCTGCACGCTTACGCACTGCCCCGGCCGGAGACGGCCAAGAAGGTTCGCAACGCCTTTGCCGACGTGCTGAACACGCCCAGCGGCCGGCTCGCCCAACTCGTGATCGCAGCCGAGATCATCCAAGCCGCAGAGCGCGACACCGTACACAAGCGTCTGGAACCCGACGTACGTCAGCACCTGACCAAAATGCCGGCCCAAAGCTGAGAACAGCACCTCATGACCGCTGTCGAGACGAAATTGCCCGTCCTCCCACTCGGACCCGTATACGCCGCTCTGCGGGCCAGGAAGGCCCTCACACCAGGGTGAGCACTCGATACACCGCTACGACCGTGAAGGCATCGACGCTTTCGCCGCGTTCGATCACCCTCACCACGGGAGACGTGGCCACGATGTACTGGAGGGTGGCGTTGACCGTGAACGGTCAGATGTACGGGTTCTCGTCCACGTACTCCGCGGCGTGGATCGCCCACGGCGTGCTCACACCGAAACCCTGCGCCGATTCCAAGAATCAGTGGAGCGGTCTCGAGGGATATGATACGTGACGGGTACGTTCAGCCCCCCCGGGTTCAACCCAAGCGTTCGAATGCGGAATAAGTCCAACGCTGGGGAAGGGTGGAGTAGCGCATCATGGCCCGCTCGATCGCGCGGGCGGCGTCGTAGCGCATGTCGGTGACCGCCTCGGTTTCGGTTCCGGTCAACTCGGTCAGGTCCAGGCGCAGGACGCGGGCCAGGCGGATGAGGATCTCGTGGGAGTCCACCGACAAGATGCCACGTTCGACCTGGGAGAGCCAGGACTCGGAGCGTCCCACGAGTCCGGCGAGCACGCTCTGGGAGTAGCCGTGCCGTCGTCGGGCGCGTTTGATCGTCTGGCCTCGAGTGACGGGGTCCACGCTGTGCCTTTCGGTCAGAGCCGGTTGACGGTGTCGATGACCTGCTGCCAGGAGGGCAGACGGTCCTCATAGGGGGCGTCGGGGTCGTGAAGGACGGTGACCGGCTCCATTGCGCGCAGCGTTTCCAGGGAGCGGACGAAGGCCGGGTGGGTGGCGAGCTGGGGTTTGCAGTGCGGCACCACCACGGTGGGTACCCCGTATCCGACCATCTCGCACAGCAAGGCGATCGCGAAGTTGTCCGCCAGCCCCTGGGCGAACTTGTTCGTGGAGTTGAAGGTCAGCGGACAGGCCAACACCACATCGGCGGGAGGAAGGGGTTTGCCCTGGCCAGGCATCCGGAACGCCACGCGCACCGGTTCGCCTGTCAGTTCCGCCAACTGGTCCTGATCGTGGAAGTCCGCGCCCGTGGGGGTGGACAACACCGTCACCTGCCAACCGTGGCTGTGCAGGGCTTGGACCAGCTCGGTCGCCCCTTCCGGCGCGGGGGCTCCGGACAACACCAGATACAGGGTTCTCGGCATGAGCTCGAGTCTAGAGGCGGGCCGTGCTGGCGAGCCGCCACTTCTCGACCCTCAGATGAGGGCTGGTAGCGAGTGACGGGAGGCGATCCCGACACCCAACATGCCCTCCATCACACCCAGCACGAGACACCCCTCAAGCAGCAGACCCCCGAGGCCTGGCCATCAGTGTCCTCAAGACCCTCAGTGCGGACAACATCGCCAAGACCACCCGCGCGACCCGAGGCCTACCCGAACGAGCGTCACCGTTCTTCGGGATCAGTTACGAACCAGACCCTTCGGGAACTTGACCGAGCCCTGCAGGCTGGCCGAGCGTAAGTTCCTAGTTCCCGAAACTGCATTCTCTCGTACCAAAAATCCTGGACAGTTACGAAAAAATAATATAAGAAAAAACCAACAAGGAAAAATAGGACATGCCAACGGTAACCAACAAAGGCAGATCCCACTGTTTAATTTGGCGGATTTCAGCAGAATCAACCGCACTCAAGCCATGAGACCTCCGCTTGATCTCCGCATCCATATTGTTAGCAACACGCCTAAAGTTGCTATATTGCAAAACAAAGGAGAAAAGGGAATCCGGAAAAGCAATAGATTTTACCTTGGTTCTATTTTTCAGCAAAAGACATATACCCCCTTTCCACTTGACAGAGTCGATCATATTGACATCGATCTCGGTCTCTTTGGAAAAATTTCGAACCGTAACCCTATCTGCACTCAAATCCACTCCAGAGAAAATGCAGAGTTTAAAGATAAACCAAATCAAAACCGACACAAATGGCAACACTAGGATCAATGCAACAACACCATCTACATAGATTACCCCCGAATTAGCTGCCGCCCCCCCAATCCCAATAAAGAGGACTCCGAAAAAAGCAGACACGACGCAGGCAAAGACAACAGATGACCACCGACGAAATCGCACTACGCGATCTTTATTCGATTTCACTGTCGATAATCCCATCTCATTTTCGGCCACTAAAAAAACCGTACTCCGGCCGTTCGATGATCCGACATCGGGGCACCCTGAAGAGCAGGGACGGCACCGTCATCCACTGCTTGATATCTCATTCCCGAGGACGATAGAAGACATATTCCCTGCTCCATCATAGAACGTCCCAGCTGGATCGAATGACCCATTTCTATTTGTTCGAATGTTAAGACTTTTATCAAAGAAAGAATCCTTAACGCGCCGGAACGAAAAATGAGTTCTCAGCCCCCGGCTTGTCCTTCCATACCTCATTGCACCATTGAGCCACCCACTGTACGCACCTCCAACACCAACACCCACAAGTCCGAGTGCATGCTCACCCCAACGCATAGAACGGCCAGCATTCCAGCCCTGATACGCGTCTAGAGCAATTTTTGCACCCACAACCGCGCCTCCCACAGCAAGGCACATACCAAAGGATGCGGCCATGCAAGCCACCATTCCGATCCCCGTGCCTACCGCCGAGATAGTGCCCCAATTGTCATTGATCCAATTCGCCGAACGCCGCCAGATATCAGGAGTCTGGTATTGTCCGGCCTCATGAAGAGCTTGATCCTTTTTTGTTACAGTTGCGTTGACAAAAAGCGGCTCGGGGGCAGGACCAACCATCCTCCAACCGCTCCAGCCTGACCTGCTCGGCCCTGCATTGTAGTAACTGTAGTAGTTAGTGCTAGTACCGGCGGAGGTGTGGTGGTACTTGGTGTGCGTGATCTTTCGCCAACCGGTGTTCGGGCGGTTGTTCCAGGTCTCGACGTGGCTCTTACCCTTATGCTTATAGGTGACGGTAGTGTTCCCACCCGCCTCCATGCAGATCCCGTCCGCATGGGTGCAGTACGACAATCCGGAGCTATCCGAGTAGGTGGCGGGGCTGTTATTGGCGTAGGCGTACCCGTTCATCGTCTGGGCATCGACCAGGTCCATTAAGAGCTCATCTCATTTGGTGAGTCTGCGGAAGCAAATCAATGTGCAGACGATGCCGGCGAACGCGAGGAAGTGCTCAGCCTTGCGCTCGTAGCGACGATGGAGTCGGCGGCATCCGGCCAGCCAGGCCATGGTGCGCTCGACC